>NZ_JBFRVX010000512.1:0-2530 GCF_041475345.1 Vibrio sp. 10N.222.48.A3
CCAAGGAGCTCAAGAGAAGAAACCGAAAAAGTTATCTGATATTTATGAAAATACGGATTTTCCTATCAACCCAACAGGAACGAAACATTAACAATGATGAACTGCAATACGGCTGAGGCTCTTAACCAAAAAGCGATAAGTCGACTAAACATACCAGCCTTAAGCCACCAATAAAAAAGCCACTTTCAACGAATCGAAAGTGGCTTTTTCTTTTCTCGTTAGCTTCTTTACTCATTAACAACTAAAGCTAATCGTTTTTAAACCTAGTTATTAATCAGGCTTAACCCGCTTGGTAATGCATCACCAAATACGCGTTTAGACTCGCTCTCAGAAAGTTCAGTGACTTCACTCACTAGCGTTAGCCATGAATCAGGTACCTTGCTTTGCTTTAATTTATCAAGAACTTGAGCACGGTAGTCATCAGAGATATCGAACTGTCGGTCACCTGTCTTGCGGCAAATCACCACTGCCGCGAAAGCAATCATTTGCTCTTTCTGCCAATTTTGGTCAAGCAGCTTTGGTAACCACTGTTCTGCTTGCTCTCTTGGAATGACGCTGTGTTGGCTTCCGTATAAAGGTGTACGAGACGCTAAGCGACCCAGAGCCCACCAGTGAGCCTGTTCGAACTGATTATGGTTAATTGCTTTGCTCAAGAACCATGTAGCCAATAGAACTTTATCTTCCACCTCGAGTTGCTCAAGGGACGCTGCCAATCTCACCATGGCTTCATAGCCATTGTCTTGCGCATCTTTCGCTGTCTTAGGGTTCTTCATTGCACCTGGGTGAAGGTACTTCGCGATATCAGCCAAGATGGTTTCTTGCTGTTCTTGATTCAGGCCACCCGCAACACGACGCCAGAATACCCACCAGTCCGTCCAACCTTGGTGGTTCTGGAACTGAATGTTTTGTTGGTAAAGGCCCCAAATTTGTTCGATACGCCATGAGTCAGTCGGATCGCCAAAGCCTGGACGCAGCGAGTAACCCGCCAAACGCAGCCAGTTCTTCTCGTGTGCTTCTGAACGACGACGGCGTTTACGACCTAATGAGAACGAATCAAACAGGTGACGGAGAGTCGTAAAGTCCCACTCTTCGCGCTTACCAAGTCGTTTCTCAAGATCTTTGGCCAGCGTTTTGATCTCTTTAGACTCAGCACTTTTCTTGTTGCCGCTGTACAGACGAGAAATCAACTCCTTACATTCGTCCAGTCTTGGATGAAGTTTAGAGTTATCGGACTCATCGCCTTGCTTGTTTCTGACTTCGAACTCAAGCAACCAACGCTTAGTGTCATCTTCCGTACTCACACATTCCATTTTCAATGTGCCGACTTCGGTTAACTGACAAGCAAGCAACACTTCAACGCGCTCTTTTTGGTTGGCCTGAAGCTCTGCAGTACCTGAACCTTCCAGTGTAGAAATATACGGTGGAAGAGGGGAGAACAAGTCAGCGTCGACATTGACCATCACACCATTTTGAATAGTGGTGTCATGAGCAATTTGATCGTGGGTTGAAGTCAGTAGATTAAATCGTACTGGTTCACCTAAAGTCAGCGAGAAACGACGGCTGTTTAAGCGTATCTCTTGGCCTTCTTCAGTACCTTTGGCAAGCAGACAAAGCGCTTTGCCCATCTTGTTCTTCTCTTGTAGATGCAAGAAGTAAGAACGAGCGGCACCGCCACCGATTTTCAGTTGTGCACCACGGCGTGCTTTACCAAAAGCTACAGCACCAAGGGCTACAGACCAGTCAGGGTGAGGGTTATCTAAGACGGTGATTGGTGCACCGTTCCAATTGCCAAGTAACTGAGTAATTCGCTCTGTTACCAGTTCACTGTTGAACACACCACCATTGAGTAGCACACCAACAGGAATTGCAGGTTTGGTATCATCAAACTCAACAGAGTCTGACTTTTCCAATGCGGCTTTAGATACTTGCTGGTGGGTCGCTAGGAATTCGGCAACGTGCTTACTTACAGCAGGATCTGCTGCGTAGGGTAGACCGAACTCTACAACCGCGCTGCGGCGTTTGTCGGGTACTTCCGTAAACTCTGAAAGCGGGAAGAAACCTTCTAGTGCAATCTGATGAACTTCTTGTTTGGTTAAACCAATACTCTTCGTTCCGCCAAGCAGTTTTGAACCGCTGCCCAGCATGGTGATCTTCACATCGTCTGGCGCATTAGCAGACAGCAGGCTCTCTTTTGCGGCGCGAGTCTGCTGAATAAGCTTGGTTAGGCTCGAAGCATTCAATTTTTTGTTTTGATTGAAGCGCTGCTCTGCAAGGTGGGCAAGAGCTAAATCGAGGTTATCACCCCCGAGCATCAAGTGTTCGCCAACGCCGATACGGTCGAGTGCGAGCTCTTGATTGCCACCGTTATCCGATTTGAAGCTCGCTTCGATCAAACTTAAATCGGTAGTACCGCCACCAACATCACACACTAGAATCAGCGGGATCTGTTGAAGTTCGTCTGTAGCGGTTTGTTGGTGACGGGCATACCAGTCATAACAAACGGCTTGCGGCTCTTCGAGCAATAGAATCT
>NZ_JBFRVX010000512.1:3303-12977 GCF_041475345.1 Vibrio sp. 10N.222.48.A3
GAATCTTACCTAAGCCCGCCAGTTCTGCCGCTTCGAGTGTCAGCTTACGTGCTGTCTCATCGAATGAAGCGGGAACAGTTACCACAACGTCTTGGTCTTCAAGCTTATTGCTTGGGTTACGGTAGTTCCATGCTTGACGGATGTGGTTCAGGTAGCTTGCGCTTGCGACAACAGGAGAGACCTTATCGACGTCAGTTGCGCCTGCCCAAGGCAGAATGTCGGAGTTACGATCAACCGCTTGGTGAGATAACCAGCTCTTAGCACTGGATACTTGGCGGCCTTCAACTTTTGCGCCCAGTTCGCGAGCCCACTCACCAACGATGACGTTTTGAATATCACCTTCAACCAAGCTCGGTTCCCAAGGCATAGTGAGATCGGAAGGGGAGATCTGACCTTGTGCGGGATGATAACGAAATGATGGAAGTAGCGGCTTGCGAACCACTTCACCGGGGCCGATGAGTTGGTCAATATCGAAAAGAGAAACGGGAGCATGTTGTAGGTCGTCGTTGATTTCACAGTAGGCAACCACAGTATTGGTTGTGCCTAAGTCAATGCCGACTAAAAAACGAGGAGATGTCATACAAAACCTTATTCTGCCAAAGTGATGACCAGTTAATGGATAATCTTGGTCTTATTATTGTCTTTGGAATGCTTTTAATACAGGGCTAGGGAATCGCATTGATAAAGTAACGGCACCCGTTAAGGTGCCGTTGATTCATTATGCTTCTACGTTTGAGTCGTTATTCGAGTCTTCACGAACGTCGAACTCAACATGCCATTTCTGACCATTGTCAGTCGCAATCGCTTCTAGGTATAACGTGCCTAATTCAGTAACACGAGACGCCAAAGTTACGGGAACCACTTCACCTTCGCGACGACCTTCAGAAACAGGCAGTGTCACTTGAATTTCAGGAAGCTCATCCAGATCTTCTGGAGCCCAGTGATCAAGGTGCGTACCCGCTTGGTCTTCACGACGAGTGGTTGAACCGAAGAATTGGAAGTGAACTGGCTGACCAATCACTAGACCGAACTCTTGGCTAGGCACTTGTACGCTTGAACCTTCTTCCATACCAAATGGTGCAACACACAGTGCTTCCATTGGAGGAGCCATACCTGGGATAGCTGGCATCGCGCTTTCAATTCCAACGTAGTAAGAAGATGCGATACCACCACGGATACGAACGCCTTGGCCACGACGAACTGCGCCGTAGTATGAAGCGCCACTTGCAACCGCTAGGTCTAAGTCTAAACCTGAAAGTTGTTTAGCAAATTCAGCGTCGGCATTAATTAGCCATTCATTGATCGTGTCTGAAAGACGATCTGCAAGTAGGTTAGATTTTAGAACACCACCATTGAACAGTACCGCTGTTGGTTTGATGAAGTCTGCCGCTGGTGCTTCTGCACCTTGCGTTTCTGTACCGGGCATACCGGGCATGTTTGCAAACGGGTTGAAATCTTGCTGAGCGGTTTCACTATTTCCAGAAAGCGCGTTCGCTTGCTTAGAAAGGAATGCAGCAATGTGACGAGTAATACCTGCGTCTTGAGCGTAAGGCAGACCCATTTGAGTCAGTGCGCCACGCGTCTTTTGTACTGGGTGCTCAGTCACCGCTACTTTCGGGAAGAAGCCATCAACCAATGTTTGTTGTACTTCTTGCTGAGTCAGATCTGTTTTCAGTGTTGCGCCCAGTAGTTTAGAACCACGGCTTGGAACAACGATTGGCACAGATTGAAGCTCAGCATCGTTAAGCAGTGCTTCTTTCGCATCGCGACACGCGTGAGTCATTGCTTGAACCTGCCAAGGAGCCAGTTCTTTACCTTCTTGCGCCAGTTTCATCTTCAGACGGTAAGCCAGAGCTAAGTCCATGTTGTCGCCGCCCAGTAGGATATGTTCACCTACAGCGATACGGTTCAGGCTTAGGTTGCCTTCATCTTGTGTTACTTCAACCAACGAAAGGTCAGTCGTACCACCACCGATATCGACAACAAGAACGATGTCACCAACGTTCACTTCATCACGCCATGTGTCGTTGCTGTTATCAATCCAGCTGTAAAGAGCCGCTTGTGGCTCTTCTAGAAGCGTTAGGTGAGTGAAACCAACATTACGCGCAGCTTCTGCTGTTAGGTCACGAGCCGCAGGATCAAACGAAGCAGGAACCGTGATCGTTACATCTTGGTCTGCCAGTTTGTGTTCTGGGTTAGCGTGGTTCCAAGCATCTTTAAGGTGCTCAAGGTACAACTCAGTTGTCTTAAGCGGAGATACCTTTTCAACTTCTTCAGGGCTGCCTGCAGGAAGGAACGCATCACGACGGTTCACACCACCGTGGCATAGCCAAGATTTTGCACTTGCAACCAAACGGATAGGGGTTTTCGAACCAAGGTTACGCGCAATGGCACCAACCAGTGCTTTAGGTTCAGAAGACCAAGGTAGAACGCGAGAGCCCGCATTCATTTCATGTTCGTGCGGCTGGTATAGGAACGAGCCAAGTTGGCTGCGAGTTTCTACTGTACCTGGAGCCGTCAATTGAGGGATTGGCATCACCTCAACGCGAGCGTCTTCATTTGTTGTGTCGATGAAAGACAAAACGCAGTGTGTGGTACCTAAATCGATACCAACACTGAACTTAGGCGCCTGATGTTGCTCTTGAGAAGATAGCTCTTGTGAATGCATCTGCGGCGTATGTTCTTGAGAAGAAGACTCGTGCGATGATGGCTGAGTTTGGTGTTCCATTATAGCTCTACCTCTGCCGGTGCAATTACAGATGCATCGTAGTTTTCAGCAAGCTTAGGCAGGTTCATGTTAGTTGCTTTCCAACCTTTGTGAACCAATGTGCCGTTGAATGGTGCGTTACCCGTTACGTTGCCAGTTAGGCGAATTTCTTGAGGGTTGAAACCTTCAGCAATAGTGATACGTGTTTCTTCATCTTCAGTGCGGATGTGAGACAGCGTTACGTAATCGGCTAATACTTTTTGACCGCCAGTGTGAATAACACGAGCTGCTGCGCCAACTTCTTCATCAGAGAATGACGTTAGGTCTTCTTTTAGGAAGTCAATTAAACGAGCTTCTTGCTGCATGATAGACAGTAGTTGCATTGCAGAATCTGTTGGTGCTGTTGCCAGCTTAGATTCAACTTCTACTACTTTTTCGATCACACGTTCAACTTCAACAACTTTCTCTACTTCGACAATTTTCTCAACTGGCTTTTCAACTTCAACGATCTTTTCTACTGGTTTTTCTACGACTTTCTCAACCACTTTGGTTTTACGAGAAACGGCAATTAGCAGTAGTAAAACGCTTGATGCAGTTAGGCCTGCGTGAAGCATATCAAACGTTTGTGGGATTAGGTTCAAATCAACGATCATAGTGATTTCTCTTTAAAATTGATTTAACGGTATATTCGTCGGTTTAAAGGAATATACAGGTTGGAAAGAAACTCAGTGGCATAAGGCCGAAATGGTCACTTTCAAGCTATAAATATGGGTGGATACTAGCATATTCAAGGCTTAAGGGCTTTATTTAATGTTTTCAATAAACTGGCTTTTTGGTGAGTTAGCTTGAAAGTTAATCGAGATTTGTCTGGTTATTGGTCATGGGGGTCAGTAAAATTTACAAAATGCCCGTTTAATGTGACATTTAGGACTAAACATGAATGGAGCATTATTTCCGTCCGTTATATACTTTTCATTCAATAGAGCCTATTTGGAACCCGCATGCCCCAAACTACTGACCCACTAACAGGGTTGAAGAGACAAACTCTCCCGTTGGTCGTATTTTCGGTCAGTTTTTTGATTACTGTTTTGTGCTTTGTATTAGTCATGCTTAATCAAAAGCGTGCGCTGAATATGAATTTGGATAGTTTTGCTACTCACCAGACATTGAGCTTGGAAGCCTTTATAGATAATGATGTTGCATATATTGGGTCTGGTGCTAATTTTTTCTACGCAAATGACCCTGAAAATTGGGATAAGTTTGATCGCTTTGCTAAGCAAACCATAGATGATTCAAAGAGTTTAATTGCCTTGCAGTGGATGCAAAAAGTGCCCGCAGACGAGATAGCTGAGCACACGGCGAAAATGAAAGAAAAGTACCCATTCTTTAAGCTGTATACCATTCCTAAGAACCAAGCAAAAACCTATGGCTACATTTTGGATGGTCAGCCAGCTTTCGTTGCTAGCGATATTTTCCCCAATACAGAACCAAACAACAAAGTTCTTGGCTTTTACTCTTCTAGAGAGCGATTTGATCTCGTTCTAGATAATATCAAACAGACACGTAAGGCGAATATTTCAGACAAAGTTCGCTTGATACAAGATGGGCTAGATAAAGGCACAAAAAAGAGTGGCATGTTGGTGTATCACCCTGTCTTTGAGGGAGAGAGTGACAACTTACTCGGCGTTGTAATTGGTGTGGTTCGCACCACATACTATTTTGAGAACTTGCTGGCTTCGACGGTTGGGGATATGAATGTTTATGTCCGCGTTAGTGATGTCGGTTTTGAAGCCGAAGATGCACCTGTCTTGTTCGAAACGAAAGGTTATGAGGGTGTGACTGGACAACATATCACCAAGAAAATCACACTCACTAACCGTGAATGGGTTGTCGACTTCAAGATAGACTCATGCATTTCGTTTAATGGTTACCTGGTGTTGGCCGGGATTGCCCTCGTGGGCACGACTATTTCACTGTTGCTTTCTTATATCGTTAAACTGCAAGTCCAAGAAAAAGTACGCCTGTATAAAATGATTGATGAAAGAACGGAAGAACTCCGTTTTCTTGCCAATCATGACAGCCTCACAGAGATTTATAATCGACGAGCCTTTAATAAGGTGCTCGATAAAGCGATACAAGGTGACAAGCCGTTTAGCTTGATTGGATTTGATGTCGATAAATTTAAAGGGATTAATGATCAATTTGGCCACCCGGCTGGTGATGCCTTACTGGTTCATGTAATTCAGTTGATTTCAGGCAGTTTGAAAGAGGGCGATCATGTCTTCCGTATGGGAGGAGATGAGTTTGGTATCATTTCGAGCGTCATTGAACACGACGCGCTGGCACGTTATTTAGAATGTATTTTAGATACGGTGAGCGAGTCTCACTGTGAGCATAAAGGTCAACTATTGAGTTGTACTCTAAGTATCGGTGCTACCATCCGCAGTAAAGAAGACATCGAAGAGCTCCTTCAAAAAACCGATAGTATGCTTTACCTAAGTAAGTCAAATGGCCGAAATCGCGTTACAATTGCAGGCTAAATGAGCACTTGATGCAACTAGGGTCGAGTTCTGTATTGGGCTCATGTACAATTTGACAAAATTTTTGACGAGAGAATTAGGCGACGTATGAATCACAATCGAGTGGTATGTTTCGATTTGGAAATGTGCTGTTGGAGCGAAGACGGTGTGGGAACAACAGGCGAGATCATTGAAGTTGGTCTTGCTGAAATTGATCTAGCATCTGGCACTATCGTCAAGCGAGCACAATACTACGTTAAGCCAGAGAAAGATGAAGTCTCTCTGTTCTGCGCCGAGCTAACGGGCATAACACCTCGTAAAATCGAAAAGCAAGGTCGTCCATTAGAATCTGTCATCAAGTCGATGATTAAGAACTTCGGTGGACCAAAAAAAATCTATGCAGCGTGGGGACGTGACGACCTTATCTTACACAAAGAGTGTATTGAGAAAGGCATCGAACCTCCGTTCAGCGAGTTCTTGAACATCGCCACGCTTTATCGAGTTCAGAATCGATTGAAAGAAAAACGTATTGGTCACCGTGCTGCTCAAGAAGCGAAAAACATTGAGTGGGAAGGTCGTCAGCACTCTGGTTATGTTGACGCTTATAACTTGGCAAAGCTTGCGCTGACGATGTTGTAATCGTTTGTATTTCAGAGAGGCGCTTGGTTAAATACTGAAAGGTTAAACACTTAAAGTTAGCCTGAATCTTGTGAGTTATTAAAATGAAGAGCCACCTACTTATTAGGTGGTTTTTTTGTGCCTGTTATTTGAGGGTAATGACGATCCAAATTAAGGGCAATGACTATTCACGTTAAGGGCAATGACTATCCCAAGAAACCTAATTTCAACAAGTGGTTTATCAATAGTGAATGGCTACATCGCTTATTTTACGAGTGACTAATATTGGTTTGAAGTTTAGCTTTTTAATTAATATTAAATCGCAGGTCTCGACCTTGATTGGGTAGGGCTAGGTGGTAGCGTTAGCTTACCCAAAACAAGGAGAATAGGATGAAGAACATTATTAAGTATGGATTGGCACTGGGGGCGCTAAGCGTAAGTGCGTTGGTTTCGGCACAACCCGTTGTATTGATAAATACCTTTTCAGTAGAGCCGGCCCATGAGGCCGCTACATTAACGTATTGGGAAAATGCGCGAGACGTATTGATGAAGCAACCCGGATACCTATCGACCAAACTGCACCGCTCTTTAAGCTCGGACGCGACATACCGCTTTATCAATGTCGCTGAATGGGAGAGTAAGAAGCAATTCCATGATGCAATACAAGTGATGAGAAAAGAGCTACCACCTTTAAAAATCGAAGGGGTTTCTGCTGACCCTAACTTGTATGAAATTATTCGCGACTAATCAGGAAACCACATAATGAAAACAACTCTAGGAACCTTTTTAGCTATTTTTAGCTTTCTACTTTCAGCGACTCTTTTTTCAACCCATGCCCATGCTGCGGCATACGGTGTGTCAGTCGCTTGGAAAACCGACGATGCTCAAGCGGTATTTGAGGCGATGCCTCATCAGAAAAAAGCATTTGCTAACTTAATTGACGCGGGCTTGGTACACGATATGTTCGTATCGGAAAGCTTTATCGGAGACAAGAAATTTCCGATGATTAAGTTTGTGATTGAAGCGGACAGTGAACAGCACGTTCGAGAGTTGATTGGTAACCTACCATTCCAATTCAAAGAGCTTGTCGAGGTGACTGAAATCAGAGACATTGGTAATAAGTGGTTAAACACTGACGTCGCTTTCAAAAACTACGCAGTCGAACTCGCTTGGACAGAGCCTGAGAATCAATTCATTGTCGATGAGATTATCAGCCAAGATTTACAAATGGTTGTCGATTGGAGCGCTCAAGGCGTGATTACTTCTGCTTACTTAAAACATCAAGAAATAGCTCAAGAGAAGCCAAACCAAAAAGCGATGATCAGACCCATTTACTCAATGGCAATATTGGCTAAAAACGAAGAACAAGCTCGCGGAGTTGCCAGTCAGTTGAATGCAGTAAAGTTAGGCTTCGCTGAAGTTATGATTAGTGAACTTGGATTCAAACTGGAACTATAATTTCGCTAGAACAGAATTGTGACCTCGTTTTCAGATTGCGTAACGACGAGGTCTTAATATGGGACCATGACAAGTTTAGAGTTAAACTTGGCTATGTTCATAGGTGAGTGAGTTTTCGTGACTGGCTCACCTTGTTGTTATTTTATCTTGTTACTTGCTGAGCTTATATTTGGCTTAATTATTGGCTAAACTTATCACTACTCTTTTCTATGTATGGTTTGCTATTAATTCGACCAAACAAACACTTTTTTGATGACCTTTTTATTTATGAACACCTCGCCGAAATGAACGCCAATAGCCCTGATAAGATCACCTTAGACGCTTCGGGTATCGAATTGAATAACAATACTCTCATTAATTCGAGCTCTAACAAGCAGGTCACCTTGTCTTCATCCGAAAGTTTGATCCTTGAACATTTGGTGATGAATAGCCCGAAAGCGATTGGCCGAGACTTCCTTCTTGAACATTGCTGGCCTGGGCGGGTGGTGACAGGAAGCTCGCTAAACGTAGCGATAAAGAACATTCGTACAGCGTTGAATGAACTGAACTGTGAGTGCAAAATTTTAACGGTTCAGAAGCAAGGGTACAGTTTTAGCAGACCTCAACAGCTTGGTGGTTATCTATCAACACCCATTTCTGCTATTCAAACTCAAGTAGCTCAAGTTAATGTTCCTAATGAAACCGTTGAGCTAGAGGTTTTTAATACTGACAGTGATCGCAGTGATGACAGTAAAAGCGAATCTGTATTACCCCAACAACGGGAACTTCATAAACAGCGAAGGGTTAAGAGTTTTCTCACTCGTCACCAATCTCGTATCGTAGGGATGGTCGTCAGCGCGCTTCTTCTCGTGCTGTTTTATCAGTTCGTTTTTTTTATGGATAAAACGAGCTATCGTGGCATGGATGTTTATCACGACAGTTTGAATTTTGATCAAGAATTATTAACCGAACTCAATACCGTCTCAGAACTCGGTGTTGATTCGCTTTATCTGCATCGCATCGGAGTTGGGTGCCAGAATATCCAAGCCGTCGCATTGATAAACGGGCGCTGGAAAGAGATGAGTCACCAGTTTAAATCTTTGTCTTGCGATGACGATAATGACGATGAGCGAGGGTGAGTGATATGAATCGTAAGTTTTGGATGCCTATCTTACTCACGTTTTTTGTGATTCTAAATGTAGGCTTAATTTCTGGGCTCGCAACCAAAAGTACTTATAAATTTTCCGCAGAATACCCGATGGTAGGCTGGGAAAAAATATCACTTCGATTGGAAAATGGTCGAGTCAAAATGCAGTACATTGGTTACGATATCGATGGGAATATCGCTCAAACTAAGCAGATGTTTGGCGTGTTCTTGCGCTGGGGGAATCATTACTACTTTTATCAATTGGATCAAGATCAGGCCCAAGATAAGCAGACATTCAATATCAAGCACTTATACATTCAACAAACACAAGGCAAGCGCAGTGTGTTGGTATCAAATCAGCGCGGCCTTTATGTCACTAAGAAGGGCACGCCGTTAGAGCTCAAAGGCATCATGCATGGCGACCGTTTACGTTGATCCAGTCACTAAACGTGAGTATCGAGCCTTTGGTTAGCTTTTACCGATGACGTTCAGCTTAGTTTTGATAAAGTCACTGTGGTCAACGTAGAGCAGTTCTGCGGTTTTACGGATCACTGAATCTTCAAGTGGGTCAATCTCTCCATCCGCATGCGCGACTTCCCACATAGCTTTGATTAATTCTATGCGAACCGGCTGCGAAAGCTCTCGCAGTTGAGAAGTGAAATCGTACAGAGAAACAGATTGTTCAACTTGAGGCTCAGCTTGTGTTAATAAAGCTTTTGATTCTTCTTCGGTTATGTTCAGTAAACGCTGAAGTAAGTGCAGTTTGGCTTGTTGCTCTGATTCGTTGATCGCGTGGTCTGCACCAGCGACTTCGCATAACAAGCTGGCGATGGCTAAGTTAGGTGAGGCAGTGGGCGTTTTGCCTAAATCAGAGCCGTCAACTAATTGTTTAAATAACGAGGTAAGTGAGTTAAACATAAGAGCATTCCAGTTATGGTGAATATTATTACTATTGGGCCTACGGAGTGTGATCGCAAGCGTCTTTACTTAAAACTGACATTACGAAGAGGTCAGCAATAAGGAACACTTGTTTAGGGCGTGTTGACCTTTCGCGGTTAAACTTTGTTCGAGATAAAAGCGTTTTAATCGCGGCGAGGGGGAAGTAGCCTAGTCATTCTAAGCAAATCTCCCTCAACAAAGAGTAAAACGCTTTTTGCGGGGGCGCCCAGCCCGAACCCTTCGGGCAGCGTTTGCTGGTCATTTCTACTACGTTATCGGCTTCTCATGTAGGCTAGCTACACATCGA
>NZ_JBFRVX010000513.1:0-2998 GCF_041475345.1 Vibrio sp. 10N.222.48.A3
TGCTGTTGGCTTAGGTAACATCTGGAAATTCCCATACACAGCAGGTGAAAGTGGCGGCGGTGCATTCGTTGCAATTTATCTGTTTTTTGTAATCTTCATCGGTTTTAGTGTGATGCTAACTGAATTTGCGATTGGCCGTCATACGCAAAAATCAGCAGTAGGTGCATTTAAATCAACTGACCGTCGCTGGACGTTCGCTGGTGTTATCGGCGTAGTCAGTGGTTTACTTATCATGGGTTTCTACCCTGTAGTAGGTGGCTGGTCTATCGCATACATCGGTAAAATTGCTGGTGGTCTACTAGACGCACCTGAAGCAATTGGCGACAGCTTCGGTGGCTTTATCTCAAACCCAGTTCAGCCACTAATGTGGATGGGCCTATACCTACTACTTAACGTTGTCATCGTTATGAAGGGTATTTCTGGCGGTATTGAGAAAGCGGGTAAGATTCTGATGCCACTTCTTTTCATCATCCTTATCGTGGTATCAATCAAAGGCCTAATGCTTCCGGGCGCGATGGCTGGTCTTGAATTCCTATTCAGCCCTGACTTCTCTAAAGTAGACAGCGGTGTAATCCTAGCTGCACTAGGTCAAGCATTCTTCTCACTATCTCTTGGTATGGGTTGTATGTTGACTTACGGTTCTTACCTTAAGAAGAAAGAGAACCTAGTTCAAACTACAGCTATGGTTACGGCGATGGATACAGGCGTTGCTATCCTAGCTGGTGTTGCAATGTTCCCTGCAATGTTCGCATTCGGTATGGAGCCTGCAGCAGGTCCTGGTCTAGTATTCGTTGTTGTTCCTCAGCTATTCGCTGAAATGGGCGGCGTAGTTGGTCTTCTATTTGCTCTTATGTTCTTCGTTGGTCTAAGTGTAGCGGCACTGACTTCTTCAGTATCTCTACTTGAAGTTGTTGTTTCGTACCTAATCGATGAGAAAGGCATGAAGCGTGTAACAGCTGTACTGTCTGCAAGTGTCGTAATGGCGATTCTATGTATCTTCGCTTCTCTATCACTTGGCGGTTTCGGTCCAACACTGTTTGGTACTGGTGCATTTGATATCTTCGACTTACTAACGGATAAAATCTTCCTAGCAGTTGGCGGTATGTTGGTATGTATCTTCGCTGGTTGGAGACTAAACCGTGCTGACCTAGAGAAAGAAATCACTAACGACGGTGAAGTATCTTTCCCACTATTCGGTCTATGGTACACACTCGTTAAGTACATCATCCCAGTAGCTATCGCTATCGTAGCGTTCATGGGTATCTCTTCTGGCTTCGACAGCGGTAAAGGTGCAATCATGCTACTAGGTATTGGTATCATTGCCGGCTCTGCGCTTATTTCTAAGAAGCTATAATTCTTAGAAACTCTAATCGCAAACTAAAGTTAATTGATAAGCGGGAGCCATTGGCTCCCGTTTTTTATGCGACGTACTTATTGTTTTTCGAGAAATAAAAACATCGTCCCCTAAAGTTATCCGTGTGGTGGCCGATATATCTTTCGGTTAGGCTATATCGGCCTGTATTTATTTTAGGTAGGTGTTCTGTGAAATTGTCAGTGAGAAAAAAACTATATTTGGGTTTTGGATCTATATTGGCGGTGCTTGTCACGTTAGTAGGGATTGTATCGATAGAAGTGATTGGGGCTCACGAGAGCTCTGATGAAATTAGACTGGATGATGTTCCAGGAACTGTTACCTACCTTATATTGATCGATGAAGCTGGTGATGTTTACCGTGATGCTTTGGGCGCGGTTGTTCAGGGCGGTAATGCGCTCAATGATTATCGAGCTAATAAGACTCAATTTTCTCAAGCAATTGAAGAAGCAAAGCGTTTAGAGAGTAAAGGCTCAGAGGACCATCGTCGTGTTCAGCGAATTGAAGAGCTAATGGGGCGCTTTACTCAAGAGTTTGAATCGAAGCTCGTACCTATGCTTAATGATGAAACTGCATTGTTATCAAATATCCAGCAGCTTCGCTCTTTGTATGAGAGTAATCTTATCCCGATTGAAAATTTGCTTGATCAAGCATCTGAAAGTGAGATTGCTGATACAGAGCGAGCTCTGCTAACACTAACGGATTCGTTTATTACAATCGAACGCACGATTATGGTGTTGACTGCGGTTGCGATTGTGTTTGGTTGCGTAATTGCGTTTGTATTGTCTAGCTCTATTACTAATCGCTTAACTCGTGTAGAGCAAGTTGCACGACGCGTAGCAAATGGTGATCTAACGGCAGGTGACATTGTTGATGATTCTGGTGATGAGTTGGCTGACCTTGCTCAATCGATCAACCAGATGCAAAAGTCATTGGTCGATCTCCTCGGTTCTATCTCATCAGTGACTACCCAAGTTCAATCCGTTACTGGTGAGCTATCATCAATCAGCCACGACATCGTATCTGGCGCCTCTGCTCAAGCAGATAAAGCGACATTGATTGCGACTGCGGCAGAAGAACTAAGCTTAACCATTTCTGAAGTAGCGCAACAAGGTACTTCTACTTATGAAGAAGCGCGCCGCTCAGAAACGTCTGCAGAAGACGGTCGTAAAGTGATCGTGGAGATGGTTGCGAGCATCCAACAAGTGTCTACTCAAATGAGCGACATGTCGTTACAAATGAACACGCTGGGTTCACATGGCGAGCAGATTGGCAGTGTTATCAAGGTAATCGAAGATATCGCAGAACAAACCAACCTCTTGGCTCTGAACGCGGCTATTGAAGCTGCGCGTGCTGGTGAGTTCGGTCGTGGTTTTGCCGTGGTAGCTGATGAAGTACGAGCGCTAGCGGAGAGAACGACTAAAGCAACACAAGAAGTGTCTGGTATCATCCAATCTATTCAATCTGGTACTCAAGAAGCGGTTACTTACACTCAAGACAACTGTCGTTTAGTTGAAATTGGTGTAGAGCAAAGTACAGGGGCGGTATCGGCTCTAGAAGCAATTGTTAGCGGTGCGGGCAACGTACAAAGCATGGTTAACTCAATTGCGACTGCGGCAGAAGAAC
>NZ_JBFRVX010000514.1:0-1224 GCF_041475345.1 Vibrio sp. 10N.222.48.A3
CTCTTTTAGCTCAGCCAGCAAACGCGGCTGAGCTTTCTGCCGACTTATTTCCCTCGTTCCCAGAGATGATAACTGTTGTGGTTGATGGCAATTTTAATCAAGCACTTGCTCACGCCATCGAGACAGTCAATCAAGGTAATGTCGTTAAGCTCTGTTTGGATCATCACTCACCATCATTGTTGATGTTAAGTGCGCTGAATGCTGCTCAGAATAAGATTCACCCACACGCGAATTTGGCGAGCTTTGTAGATACAGCTACCGGAAATAGCATTCAGCTAGCTCTGGATATTGCACGCCGCCCCGCTTCAGATTTAAGTCATCAACAGCAACACTCTGACTTATCGGCTTCGCAGCAGTTTGATGAATTGTTGAATATAATTAATGCGATATCGAGCCGTTCATTACCGAGCCATTCATTACCTAACCATTACTGGTTCACTGAGCCAAACAAAGCACGTGTTGCTGCGTTAACTTTCAGTGACGATAGCCCAAAAGCCACCAGCCTGATATTGACTCAAGCGACCGGTTTGCACGAACCAAAAACCTTGCTATCCAGCGAACGTTTGATGTTTGTGGTTTTTGGCTGCGAGCAAACTGAATTGGTTTCTCAGCTAACCTCGTTAAGAGAAGAGCTAAAATGCGTTAGTGATTCAACGGACAGCGAACTTGCTATCGCCACCTTGATGCATTCAAACCTAAGCCACTTTCAAAGCGTTCAACACAATGCTGGCCGTGGTGCAAACATCGTGATTCAGGCGGCTTCAATTGAGGCTGCACTACAAGAGATCACCGCGATAGAAAATGCGTTGCCAAAAGTAATGGGTGACAATAGCCACTACAAAACGCCAGCGGGCAGTTGTTTCTCACCGAAGCCTCAAAGCAAAGGTGGCGTTGCATTTGTTTACCCTGGTGTTGGCACGGTTTATCCCGGCATGTTGCGCGAATTTCACCAACATTTCCCACAGTTATTTGCTCGTTTAGAGCGCGAAGGTAACTTGAAAGAGATGCTGCAGGCAGAAAAAACCTACGCAGACGACGCGCAAGAAATGTCGCTCAGTGAATTGGCCATTGCAGGTGTCGGCAGTAGTTATTTACTAACGCAGCTCTTGTGTGATGAATTCAAAGTGCAGCCAGATTTCGCTTTGGGTTACTCCAAAGGTGAAGCCTCCATGTGGGCCAGCTTAAATGTTTGGAAAAACCCACATGCGCTGATTGAGATGACTC
>NZ_JBFRVX010000515.1:0-697 GCF_041475345.1 Vibrio sp. 10N.222.48.A3
GCGTGACAACATCGTCACCGCCTTTGGCATTGGAAGCGATTGTGCAGTACTGGTCTGCTACGTTGTCGCTACGATTGATCTTGTCGATCAATGTGCTGGTTTGACGATCGGCACCTACTTCTACAAACAGACGAGCACCTTGTTGACGCGCACTCTGGATCAACGCGGTGAAATCCAGCGTTGAACAGAAAGTGTCGGCAATCGAAAGGGCGATGCTGTCACTGTCGATATTGATTGGTGCGCCAGTCGGTAGACCTGCTGCGCTGATAAAGCGGATATGCTTTGGCAACTCGTCGAACAGTGATTGCGTGTAAAACTCACGCACTTGGCTATGCTGACTCAGCGCTGGTGTGGTGTGCATCGCAGTAACACGGTTCGCGGCAATGCCACGTTTACCAAGCTTTTTGAGCAGAGCTCGACATGTGCTTTCACAACCGGCCAGTACGCAAGTATCACCTTGGATGATAGCGAGATAAGCGCGCGGAAACTCTGGTAACAGAGCTTCAATCGCTTGCGCATCACTGCGAACCACAAAGCTGTTCCATTGGATGCTTTCGTCGCTGTTCAACTGCCAATCTTGACGCACTGCGGTGAGTTCACCAGAAATAGCCGTCGTGAAGATAGGACTGGTTTGAGTCATCTCAATCAGCGCATGTGGGTTTTTCCAAACATTTAAGCTGGCCCACATGGAGGCTTC
>NZ_JBFRVX010000516.1:0-2874 GCF_041475345.1 Vibrio sp. 10N.222.48.A3
GTCGGCTTTTAGAAAACTATTTCATTATCAAAGTACTTTAATTACCTCAGTACGCTTCGTGCTGTGGTAATCACTCAACTGGGCATTATGCGCCGTATGGGTGAACCTTGATGATAGTTTCGTTACGATCTGGGCCAGTTGATACGATATCAATTGGAACGCCAGTTAGGTCTTCGATACGCTTGATGTAATCTAGAGCAGCTTGTGGAAGCGCGTCGATAGATTTAGCACCAAATGTGTTTTCAGACCAACCAGGCATTGTTTCGTAGATTGGCGTCGCTTCTTCGAATGACTCAGCAGCCATTGGAGAAACTTCTAGGATAGAACCATCTTTCATCTTGTAACCAGTACAGATTTTTAGTTCTTCTAGGCCATCTAGAACGTCTAGTTTAGTTAGACACATACCAGATAGAGAGTTGATTTGGATTGCACGACGCATAGCAACAGCATCGAACCAACCTGTACGACGTAGACGACCAGTAGTTGCGCCAAACTCGTGACCAACATCGCCTAGGTGCTTACCGACTGGGTCTTGCTTCTCAAGGCCATCGTATAGCTCAGTTGGGAATGGACCTGAACCAACACGAGTACAGTAAGCCTTAGTAATACCAAGGATGTAACCGATGTGACGAGGACCGAAACCAGAACCTGCAGCAACACCACCAGCAGTCGTGTTAGAAGACGTTACGTATGGGTAAGTACCGTGGTCGATATCTAGTAGCGTACCTTGAGCACCTTCAAACATGATCTTGTCGCCGCGCTTACGTGCTGCGTCTAGTTCGTCAGTTACGTCGATAACCATCGCAGTTAACATGTCTGCGTAGCTCATCGCTTGCTCAAGTACTTCTTCGTAGCTTACTGTTTCAGCTTTGTAGAAGTGCTCTAGTTGGAAGTTGTGGAATTCCATAACTTCTTTTAGCTTCTCAGCAAATGCTTCTTTATCGAAAAGGTCGCCAACGCGTAGACCGCGACGAGCAACTTTATCTTCGTAAGCAGGACCGATACCACGACCTGTTGTACCGATAGCTTTAGCGCCACGAGCGATTTCACGCGCGTTGTCGATAGCAATATGGTACGGAAGAATTAGAGGACAAGCTTCAGAGATGAAAAGACGCTCACGCACTGGGATACCGCGTTCTTCAAGAGGCTTCATCTCTTTAAGAAGTGCGTCAGGCGATAATACAACACCGTTACCAATAACACATTTAACGTTATTGCGTAGGATGCCTGATGGAATTAAGTGAAGAACGGTTTTTTCACCGTCAATTACAAGTGTGTGACCTGCATTGTGACCGCCTTGGTAGCGAACCACGTATTTTGCATCTTCAGTTAAAAGGTCAACGATTTTACCTTTACCTTCATCACCCCATTGGGTGCCTAGAACGACTACGTTATTTCCCATCTTTCCAATTTCTGTTGCTAATTAAAAATGGATTCTAGCACTGAATCACACTTCTTGCAGTCACTTTTTGTTCATAAACGTTAACGCTGTACAAAAATAAACCAGAGATAACTGAGGGCGAATGTGTAAAGATGCTGATATCATTGCATTTTATAGACAAAAGGCAGAACCATGTCTCAATCAATTTGGCTCGCTATTGGGCTCGTTCTTATCGCTGAAGGGCTCGGCCCCTTGATTGCACCTAATGGCTGGAGAAACATGGTCGCGCAACTGAGCGAGCAACCAGACACCCAACTGCGCCGTATTGGCGGTTGTCTTGTGGTGGCTGGTGCCGTTATCGCTTTCATGACCTACCGCTAGGTTTTCTCAAAGTACGGAGCTGTCACTACGACTTCCCTCGAAGATTCAATGGTCAACCTGCAGTCTTCAACGAATAGAAAACAAAAAGGCTCCCATTATGGGAGCCTTTTGATTTTTAGGTACTTCGCTAATTTAATGAATTAACGAATCAGCTTATTTTGCTGGAGCACCGCTTGCTTGATTCATGTATTGGAAGAAGTCAGTCTTCGGATCCAGTACTAGAATGTCGCTCTTATCGCTAAATGATGTCTCATAAGCTTGCAGTGAACGCATGAAGCCATAGAACTCAGGGTCTTTGCTAAATGCATCAGAGTAGATCTTCGCTGCTTCTGCATCAGCATCACCACGAGTCACTCGAGCAGTACGGTCAGCTTCAGCAAGAACAGTCGCGACTTCTAGCTCAGCTTGAGCACGGATAACTTCTGCTTTCTCACGACCTTGTGAACGGTGTCTACGAGCAACCGACTCACGTTCTGCACGCATACGGCGGTAGATAGATTCACTGATTTCGTCAGGAAGGTTAATCTTCTTCATTCGGAAATCAACAACTTCAACACCTAAATCAGCCATCGCACTTTCTGCCGTTCCAGACAAAACGTTTTCCATGATCTTATCGCGTTCGCCATCAACTTCTAGTGCTTCTGCAGCCGCTACCGTTGTGACAACTTCGCTATCAGCAGAGTCTGGCAGGATGTCCTTATTACGAGGGCCTGACACGATCTGCTTAATTTCACGAGAACCAATTTCAGAACGAAGAACATCTGTCACTTTACGCTCAAGAAGTGCTTCTGCCGTCATGATATTGCCGCCGCCGGTACTCAGATAAAAACGTCCAAAATCAGCAATACGCCATTTTGCGTAAGTATCAATTAGAACGTCTTTTTTCTCTGATGTTACGAAACGGTCAGAACGACCATCCATCGTTTGAATACGAGCATCAAGTACTTTTACGCGATCAAACATCGGCAGTTTAAAGTGCAAGCCTGGTTCATAGATTCGTGATACGCCGTTGTCATCGAGAACTCGACCAAAACGAATTACCATGCCACGTTCGCCTTCTTGAATCACAAATAGTGACATCAATAGAAGGGCAATCGTCACAACTAATACAG
>NZ_JBFRVX010000517.1:0-1897 GCF_041475345.1 Vibrio sp. 10N.222.48.A3
ATCCTTGGCGGCTTATTTAGTCACTATGAGTTATTCTGGATACAAACCGAACAACAGATATGTCGTCTAATCAGGTTAGATGCCTTTACTTGAATAGATGGTGAAGGTGAAATGTCCATCATTCAGTAAGCTCAACAGACCCGTTAGTGATTCATGACTAATTGTGTGCTGATGTTGAACACGTTGTGTTTTAGGATCATAAATATAGGCACCATTGCAGCAGATGATTGGTAGCGATAATTGAAGTTGGTCAACATATGGCATCATCAGCTGGTGCGGTCTACCACTCGCCAAGCTCACCTGATATCCATTATTAACGGCAAGACAAATCGCTTGTTTGTTAGTCACACAGATCTGCTCAGCATCACTTAACAGTGTTCCATCTAAATCAATCATTACTGCTTGGTATTTCATTTTACTCTCCAGTGACTTCTCATGACGCAAGTTGACTATAAGTGGTCAAATGCGGTCACGTAAAGTCATTTTTGATTTATTATGAACAAAAGAATGGTTTTGATCACACATTTTGAGTCAAATTAATTCAAAAGAGTTCATTTCGAGAATCTAATTGCTCAAAAGTTCATAATGCGTCAAAATAATTCAAAAGAACTTAATGGTATGAACAATGAATGAAGCTCAGCGTCATAGAAGCTTGTTAGATCATCTAACGAGTCATACGTTTATAACGACAAATGACTATGTGAAGATGTTAGATATCTCTTTATCTACAGCTCGTCGGGACATTACAAAGTTGGCGGAAGAAGGGAGGCTGAAAAAAATCCGTAATGGGGCAGAGGTAATCAATTTTGACTCGTCCCTAGCCGCAACTCATGCACCAAGCAGCTTTATCCCCTGCGAAACAGATATAGAAAGCTATGTAGCGAAAAAGCGAATTGCTAAAGCTGCGGCAGATATGTGTGAAGAACACGACAGTATTATTGTGAGTGGTAGCAATACGACTTTTTTGATGGGAGAGCATTTAGCGCATCGTGATGTGCAAGTTGTGACGAATTTTATGCCATTGGCTTATCAGCTGATTAGTCAAGATCATCAAAGTATCATCATACTTGGTGGCCAATATCTACCCGAACGTCAGATCACTATTTCTCCAGATGAAGAAGCAGCAGATGACCATAAAAGTCGTTTTGTCTTCTTTACGGGTACGGGTGTTACGACAGCTGGTGTGCATACCTCTGATCTATTGGTCTATATGGCAGAGAAAAAGCTGCTGGAGTATGGTGATCGTATTGTGGCTCTGATAGATAGCAGCAAAGTAGGTAAGCATGGTGGGAAGTTACTCGCTACCGCTTCTCAGATT
The DNA here is from genome assembly GCF_041475345.1 of Vibrio sp. 10N.222.48.A3. Classification (NCBI taxonomy): domain Bacteria; kingdom Pseudomonadati; phylum Pseudomonadota; class Gammaproteobacteria; order Vibrionales; family Vibrionaceae; genus Vibrio; species Vibrio sp. 10N.222.48.A3. The sequence goes on from NZ_JBFRVX010000517.1 coordinate 1,319, forward strand.
GACACATTGATTACAGATGACGGCGCTGACCCTAAGGTGCTTGATGCTTTACGAGAACTTGGTGTGAAGATACTGGTAGTTTAGTTTAGTTACGTGGAGAGTGCTGTTGCGGCGTTTGTTTTTGCTTTTGTCGTACTCTTGATTCTAGTAGAACATTATTACTGGCCGTGTGTGTGTTGTCCGAACCAAACCGCGGAAGAGTAAATTTCTTCAGATCATAGCTTTGTAAATGAAGTTCAGTGATGTTGTGGGGCTGAATAGAAGTTAATTGAACAAAAAATAGTCATTTTATTCAAATAACGCTTTACAACCTGGTCAGGATCACCAAGAATGTGCTTGCTCTGTTTTCAGGGTTATTAAATGAAACATCCAGTTGTAAAGTAAAACCCTCAGAATTCCTCGTCATTGTTATTCTCAGTGTTTCCCTTAGCTTCATAGATACATTAAATAATTCCAGCTCTCAGCGCATCGCATTTTGCGATTAATTTTTTATCTTATATAAGGGACACATCATGTCTAACAAAACAAACGGCGTAGTAAAATGGTTTAACGAAGAGAAAGGTTTTGGTTTTCTAACTC
>NZ_JBFRVX010000518.1:0-3911 GCF_041475345.1 Vibrio sp. 10N.222.48.A3
GGTGATGTCTGTGATTTCTATTGTGCTGTTCATGAGCTCTGTGATGCTGGTGGCAGTGAAAGGTTTTAACTGGGGCTTGGACTTTACTGGCGGTGTGGTTGCCGAGGTTCAGCTCTCTGATCAAGTAACCAAAGATGCGTTAAAAACCAAACTTGATACGGCTTTCCAACAAGACGTACAAGTGGTTGGTATGGCAGAACAGGATCGCTGGACAATTCGTTACAGTCAACTGACAGACGCTCCACAGCCAAACTTAGTGGATGCTTTGTCTTCTGTAAGTGACCAAGTAAAAGTGCTTAACAGCAGCGTGGTTGGCCCTCAAGTGGGTCAAGACATGGTTGACCAAGGTGGCTTGGCGGTATTGGTGTGTTTCCTAATGATCATGCTGTACCTGAGTGTACGATTTGAATGGCGTTTAGCACTCGGTGCCCTTGCCGCGATCATCTATGACGTGACGCTTATCTTGGGTCTGTTCGCTTTTACTCAGTTTGAGTTCAACCTGACTGTGTTAGCGGCTGTGTTGGCGATTTTGGGTTATTCATTGAATGACTCGATCATCATTGCCGACCGTGTTCGTGAAATGCTGCGTGGCAATCCAAGCGGTGATACTGACAACCTGCTTAACGAATCAGTTAAAGCGACCTTCTCACGCACCATGGTGACTTCAGGAACAACTCTAATAACCGTCTCTGCGCTTTGGCTACTGGGTGGCGCGGCACTGCAAGGTTTCGCTATTGCACTCGTTGTGGGTATTGTCAGCGGTACGTGGTCCTCCATTTCAGTAGGCATCACCCTACCTAAATTACTTGGCCTACAGCCTTGTCACTATCAGGTGAAACCAGTAGTAGAAGTTGAGGGTGAGTATCCTTAGTTTCCTGATTGCTTAAGTTTTCTAATTGGATAGCGCTCAGCCTTAGTCCTCATTGACCAACGAGTGAGTTCAGCAAAGCCTTTCGTTTGTAGCAAGACGAAGGGCTTTATTTTTTATAAGAGTCAACTGGTTAGAGAAAAGTGAGCCTATTTAAAAAAACAATGGATTGAGCAGGCAAGCCCTCATTATATGAAGTATGTTTATATGACGTCAGTAGAAATGAGGCAAGGGAATGGAATATCGACATCAATGTCATGTAGGCGACCACGGTGATGCACTCAAGCATCCAGTATTGAGTGCACTGGTTAAATCATTAATGCAGCAGCATTCACGCCTGAATGTTATCGACACCCACTCAGGTACAGGCTGTTATGATTTAACTACCGCACCAAGCAATCACGCGGGTGAGTTTGCAGAAGGGGTCGGGTACTTGTGGCGAAATAAAGCTTATCTTCCTCCGGCCTTTGCTTCATTTATGTCGGTGCTGGAATACTACAATCCGAATCAACTTATCTCTCTCTATCCGGGCTCAGCAGCCATCACTTACCAACAAGGCCGTAGCCAAGATAGTTTCTATTTTTCAGACATTCAGCAAGATGAAGCTGATTTACTGCAAACTAATATTGAGACGTTACAACGTGACCTTGATGTCTCAAGCAAGCTGACTATTTCCGCGGGTGATGGGCTTAAAGCGTTGCCTGATGACGTAGCAAAACACGATAATCATCACCTGATTGTTATCGATCCTCCCTATGAAACCGATTCTGAATATCTCGCGGTGATCGATGCCTTGGTTAAGGCGTATCAACAATCTGATAAGGTATCTGCACTAATTTGGTACCCGCTTTACACGGATGACAAGAGCTCACTGATTCTGAATCACTGTGTTACTGCAGTGAAAGATGGTTTGCTGCCAAGTCCGATTAAGTCGGAGCTTCGCCTTCGAGACCCTAAGGGTGATGATCGCCTAATCGGCAGTGGTTTGTTGTTATTCAACCCACCACAAGGCATTTCAGGAATAGTCGCAGATACGCTTGATTATTTACACAGCCAACTCTCGACCAATGGTGAAGGCTACTGGCAAATGAGAAGCCTATAGATCTGATTTTTATGGGTTTTATGATGATTTTCGAGATGTAGATCGCTAAATCATTTCAATCTGTATGGTTTAAATTGACCAAACTCTAACTTTTATCGATTGATTTATCGCGATGAATCATATAAAAATAGTACATCAATGCGCACAGGTGCATACTGGCTCATAAGTTAAATAATTACCCAAATTAATATCAGATTGTGGTTTACCCCCTAAACTGCATAAGGCTCGCACTAGTCACGCGAGCCTTTCTTTTGCCTGTCGAAAATGTTTACAACAGATTCTCTTCAATTTTTAGTGCTTTCTCGATGAGTTTCGCATTGAAATCTGCAGCTTCCACAGAGTAATGTGCTTTACGATGGCAAGTCGGACAGAGTGCAATTACATTTTCAGGGCAATCAGCTCCACCATCAGCTAACCGTGTCAGGTGATGCACTTCTAGGTAAGGACCTGACTTGGTCTCAAAAGGCGAGGGCACACCACAACCTTCACAAAGCCCATTTGCTCGTTTCTTTGCGTAAAGCTTGATTGCTTCACTGCGGTACTTCACATGCGTGAGTTGTTCTTTGGGGTCAGCTTTTAGTGGCGTTGAAGCTAACGCAATGTCTCGTAATTGCTTCAGAGACTTACTTTTAGTCGGCTTAGTAAGGTATGAAACTTTCGGAGATTGAATGATGTTTCCGATACTTTGAGGGACGATATCTAAATGGAAAACTATTGCATCACGGAGTTGATCGTTCTTGTCTGGGCGCTGTTCGATGTGATGACAGATGTAGTTGCAAACACCGACGAATCTTACGAAGCCAGTTGAGACTGATTCGAATAAGAGAATCTCTTTGAGGTTGTTTTGGTGTTCAAAGATGGCCAAGTTTCCTTTAACCATTTGCATATCACCTTCTTGCCCTTCTCCTGTATATCGGAAAGTGCCGTCTGCACTAAAACCATCAGAGTAGCCAAATTCTTCACCAGCATCGCTAGTGAAGATAAACACATATGGGTGAGCAGCCGGCGTCGCGATACCGCCATATTGCTGACCTTTGTAATGACCGTGTATATCTGTACGTCGATTGTAAACCTGTCCTACATTGAACAATGGAGAGTCCTCATTTATCCGTTTAAATCGGAATTATTATTGATATTTCTATAATTAATTTTTGTGTAAAGTTCAAATATAACAGTGGTTTAAGTTGAAATGTGCAATTGGATTTTCGAGTGTAAAAAGGTATCGGCTCGGTCACGTTTCTAGACAATTAAGCCTGCAGTACTCTGCAGGCTTGGTGTTTGTTTAATGCTTTATCACTACAACGCAGGGTAATCGATATAGCCTTTTTCGTTGCCGCCGAACAGAGTGGCGCCATCAAGATCGGATAGTTCATTGCCGTTTTGTAGGCGTGATACGAGGTCTGGATTCGCAACGAATGGGCGACCAAATGCGACGAGGTCGGCGTAGCCTTTGCTTAACACTTCTTCGGCGCGTTCTGGTGTGTAGCTGCCAGCAACGATGATGGTGTTAGAGAATAGCTCTCTTAGCTCTAAACGGAAGCTTTCAGGTATCACAGGTGCGTCATCCCAATCTGCTTCTGATAGATGCAGGTAAGCGATGTCGCGTGCTTGTAGCGCCTTTGAAGCTTCTAAAATAGTTGGCACGATGTCTGGGCAGTTCATGTCTTTGAAGGTGATGAACGGAGCTAAACGAACACCCACCTTATCGGCACCAATCGCATCAATCACTGCATCCACCACTTCGATTAGAAAACGAAGTCGGTTCTCGCGGCTGCCTCCATAGTTGTCGGTGCGCTTATTTGAATTGGTTCTTAGGAATTGATCGATGAGGTAGCCATTACCACCGTGGATTTCCACTCCGTTGAACCCTGCCTCGACTGCTTTTTTCGCTGAGTTAGCAAAATCTTGAACAACACGATCGATATCGGCTTGGGTCATCTC
>NZ_JBFRVX010000519.1:0-5345 GCF_041475345.1 Vibrio sp. 10N.222.48.A3
CAATTTCACCATTAATTCGCTCTAACATTCCCGGAAGCTCAATATCGACTAATCGATGACTCAAAACATCTCTTGCTTGCTTTTGTGCCATCGCACCGACAATCACCGTTGATGCAAGAACTGCGAAGGTAATTCCAAGTACAACTTTTTGTTTAATACTCAGAGAGTTAGTTTTCAACATATTTGGACCTTTAAAAAGAATCGCTCGTTATTTATACATCCTGAACAGGATTTTTTTTGGTGCACTTAAACCAGTAGTGCACTCTCTCCACCATATATCGGCTAACCCCCATCAAACTAGAGAGGTATTTCGCAAAAATTTGTAAGCATGGTGAAACAAAGCAACCATTCTTCTATAGAGAAAACCATCAGCAAGACTAATGCAGTGAGACGTAACCATTCATTTTAATTATCTGGACAATGAGATTCCCCGAAGCTCACTGAACGACAGGCCTCTGAAGCTTTGATATATAAAAAGCGATTGATATGGTACAAACCATGGCTTAGTGGTTTTTTCTCGTTAACCGCTTGTAAATAATTCCAATTTTGAAAAAATAAATTCCACAAACGTACTGGAACTTTTTCCTAGTAATCAGTGACCAATACTCAAAATAAAAATCAAATGGATACCCAGAGAGTCCAAAATGCACAAAACAAATTTCGAAGTCCTTCAAAACTATTTAGAGTCTCAAATCATTGGTCAAAAAGAGCTTGTTAAGCAGCTGATGATAGCCCTTTTGGCCGATGGTCATATCCTCGTTGAAGGGCCTCCCGGGCTAGCAAAAACTCGCGCAGTAAAATCATTGGCTGACTGTGTCGAGGGAGACTTCCACCGCATTCAATTCACGCCAGATTTGTTACCTGCTGATTTAACGGGTACCGATATATTTCGTCCAGAAACGGGAGAATTCACCTTCCAATCGGGCCCGATTTTCAACTCGCTTATTCTGGCGGATGAGATCAACCGTGCTCCGGCGAAAGTGCAAGCCGCAATGCTAGAAGCGATGGCTGAGAAGCAGGTGACGGCGGGACGAAAAACCTATGCCTTACCCGATTTGTTTTTGGTAATGGCAACGCAAAACCCAATTGAGCAAGAAGGCACTTACCCGCTACCAGAAGCTCAATTAGACCGTTTCTTGCTGCATTTAGAAGTGGCTTATCCAGACATGGAAAGTGAGCTGGAGATTTTGCGCCTAAACAGAGGCGAAGCTCAAGGCAACGAATCTGTTCAGCCACAAGAGATATCTCAGCAAACGATCTTTGAAGCCCGCCAAGAAGTACTCAACATTCATATGGCAGACACCATTGAGCAGTACATCATCAGACTGGTAATGGCGACGCGCCAACCTAAGCAATACAGCGACCAGCTTGATCAATGGTTAGACATGGGTGTTAGCCCGCGTGCAACCATCGCGTTAGACCGTTGTGCCCGCGCTCACGCTTGGCTTGCTGGCCGCGACTATGTTACTCCACAAGATGTTCAAGCGATGGCATTCCCTGTACTGCGTCACCGCCTGCTTCGTAGCTACCACGCACAAGCCGAAGGGGTCACTGCAAACCAAGTGATCGCACACCTTCTCTCGTTGGTTGGTAGCGCATAGGGATACGCGCATGAAGAATCAATTACCCAACCATAGTGACGGTGTCACGTTAAGCCTGGACGAACTGCTGCAATACAAAGCGCAGTCTGTTCGCTGGTTGCCTCCAGCCAAGAGCCTGTGGTCGCAACTTAACGGCCAGCACGAAAGCAATCGTAAAGGTCGCGGGATGAATTTCTCTGAGGTTCGTCAATATCAGGCGGGCGACGATATCCGCAGCATTGATTGGCGCGTCACGGCGAGAACAGGCAAGGCGCACACCAAACTGTTTTCTGAAGAAAGAGAACAGCCTGTGATTTTGTTCTTAGATCTGTCGAGCAGTATGATTTTCGGCTCAACCTTGTTGCTTAAATCGGTTCAACTCGCACACTTTGCCAGCCAACTTTGCTGGTTAACCGTCGCTCAAAAAGACCGTATTGGTGCAGTGATCGATACTGGCCAAGAGATCATTGAGATTAAACCCAGTGCTAGCAACCACGCTCCGCTGCGTATTTTACAAAAAGTCATAGAAATCAATAACGCAGCGCTGACTAACCCAAACAATCACAGCAACACAACCTTAGAGCATGGGCTGAAGTCTCTTCATCAGCTTTGCCCGAAAGGCAGCGATATCATTATGCTCAGTGATTTTGTTCGTTATAGCGAAAGTAATTACTCACTTATCAATCAAATACGTCGACATAATCGGGTTCGCTTGGTGCATTTTTACGATCCATTAGAGCAAGGTGTCACTGCTTTCAAAGGTTCAAAACAGATCACCGACGGCAATAAAACGCAATGGTTTAACTTTTCATCAAGCAAGGAAAAGGAAAAGCTCAGTCACGCATTTGATCAGAAGCAACAACAGCTTATGCAAATGAGCCTTTCTTTGGCGATCCCATACAGTTCATTGTCTTGTGCGCAATCGTTAATGAGCCAAGTATCAGGAGTTCAGTCATGAATCAACCTCTCGACTTGAGCCCTATTATTACGCCAAGCGCACCGTCATGGTGGCCTTTGGCATGGGGTTGGTGGTTAATCATTATCACGGCCATTGTTCTGATCGCCTTAGTATTTTTCATTGTAAACAAAAGACAAAAGAACCAATACGCGAAGAACGAAGCACTTGCTTGCTTTCGTGATAGTCAGCCTTCAAATACCTTGTCTCCGAGTGCAGCTCAAGACATCGTTCGTCAGGCAGCACTAAGCTATTTCCCACGCGAAAAAGTGGCAGGCTTATCTGGTGATGATTGGTTGACGTTCTTAGATGCGCAATTGGCAAAACCTTTGTTCGCCGCAAAACAATCGCAATGGCAACAAGCGCTCTACCAAGATGCAACCTTAATGACCGACGAACAGAAAAAGGCTCAACAGCAATTGGTTAACGACTGCGAAATCTGGCTTCGTAAAGCCCTTCCTCCAAAGCGAGGTCGTTATGAATGATTTTCTAAATATGGGTTTACTCGATGTGGAGTTTGTTTGGTGGTGGATGTTTATCCTAGTACCACTGCCGCTCCTTATTTACCTATTCTCACCAAAATCAGAATCAAGCAGCGCTCTAAGGCTTCCGTTTTTGCCCGAGGACAGCAATACCAAAACACCGAGCAGTCGCTTACCCAAGGCGTTATCGGTCATCATCTGGCTTTTATTGGTAACGGCCATGGCACGCCCTGTTTGGTACGGTGAACCGGTTGAGTTTCAGCCGAAACACCGTGATTTGATGTTGGTTGTCGACCTCTCCTACTCAATGAGCCAAGAAGACATGCAGTTTAATGGCGAATACATTGACCGCTTATCTGCGGTGAAACATGTATTGAGTGACTTTATTGAGCGACGAAAAGGCGACCGAGTTGGATTGGTGCTATTTGCTGATCACGCCTACTTGCAGACGCCACTGACGTTAGATAGAGACACGCTTTCACAACAGCTCAATCAAGCAGTGCTAAAGCTGATTGGTACTCAAACTGCGATCGGTGATGGTATCGGCCTTGCCACCAAAACCTTTGTCGACAGCGACGCTCCTCAGCGTGTAATGATTCTACTCAGTGACGGCAGTAATACCGCGGGCGTATTAGATCCACTTGAAGCGGCGGATATTGCAAAGAAATACAACGCCACAATTTACACCGTGGGTGTCGGTGCGGGTGAAATGATGGTCAAAGAGTTCTTCATGACTCGTAAGGTCAATACTGCTCAAGACTTGGATGAACGTACTCTAATGGAAATCGCCAAACGTACTGGCGGTCAGTACTTCCGAGCGCGAGACAGCAAAGAGCTGGCAACGATTTACGACACCATCAACCAGTTAGAGCCCGTGACGAATGCCACTAAGATCTGGCGACCACAACAAGAGTGGTTTGTCTGGCCTCTGTCTGCGGCCATGTTCTTTGCATTTATGCTGTTAGCCATTAGGAGAAACAATGTCTAACTTTACTTTTATCTACCCATATTGGTTCTTGGCTCTTGCCGTGCTGCCCGCAATTTGGTGGCTTAGCAAGAGACAATCCAAGCAAGGGTTATTAGCGTCACACATCGCCCGTTATTTGGCTCCTGAATCGAACAAACCCTCGAAAAACCGCAGCACTTATTTCGGTGTTTGGTGGTTGGTCGGTGTCATCGCATTGGCCGGTCCAAGCTTTGAAAAAAATGAACAACCAAGCTTTGAAAAAACACAGGCGCGAGTTGTGATCATGGATATGTCGATGTCTATGTATGCCACTGATATTAAGCCGAACCGTTTAACACAGGCGCGATACAAGGCTTTGGATCTACTATCACTCTGGAAAGAAGGCCTAACGGGAATGGTGGCATACGCCGGAGATGCTTACACCATCAGTCCGCTAACGTCTGACATCAACACCATCAAGAACCTCGTACCCAACCTATCACCAGATATCATGCCCTTCCAAGGCGGCAATGCAGCATCGGCAGTTAAGCTTGCGATTGAGATGATGACTCATGCTCATATCTACCAAGGCGATCTAGTACTGATTGCTGATGATATTGATGGTCAAGAGAAGAAAGATATCGACTCGCTACTCTCTGGTAGTAATTGGACGTTATCAGTCTTGGCTGTAGGTACGGAAAGCGGCGCGCCGATCTCGTTACCTACCGGTTCGATGTTACAGACCGACTCAGGACAAACCGTGGTTGCGAAAACCAACGTAGACAATATGCGCGACCTGACTCGTCGCTCTGGCGGCACATTCACTGAATTGCAATTGGATAACTCAGACGTTGAACACATCGCAAGTTACCTCGACCGAGTTGCGACAACATCAGAAGTGACTAAAACCAATAACTCACTCAACACCAGAGTGAACAACGGTTTCTGGTTATTGCCGTTTCTGTTACTTCCTGCACTTGGGCTATTTCGAAAAGGGGTCATTTGGTGTGGTCTAGCTGTATTTGTCTCGTTCAGCCAACCGAATACTGCGTTTGCAAATCCTTGGAAAACCGATGACCAAGTGGGTTATCAGTTGTATCAAGATGAGGACTTTCAACAAGCCGCAGAACAGTTCGAACAACAAGAATGGAAAGGCATCGCGCAATACAAAGCCGGTGATTTCGAAGCGGCCGAACAGACGCTACAAGGTCTTTCTGGCGAAGATGCTCGCTACAACCTCGCCAATGCACAAGCAAAGCAAGGTAAGTACGACCAAGCGATAAAAGAGTATCAACGTATTCTCGAAAGTAACCCAGAACATGCTTACGCGAAGAAGAATCTAGAGATTGTCGAACAGGCTCGGAAGCAACAGCAACAGCAAC
>NZ_JBFRVX010000520.1:0-7275 GCF_041475345.1 Vibrio sp. 10N.222.48.A3
GAAGTCACTTTTCAGATTTTGCTGAATCCTTTCAGCTTTTATACTGAATCGATTCAGCATATAATTCAACTAATCCAGGGATCAGATCATTCGTTATATGATCCTACGCACAAAATACAGGTCACTCATATGACACTTGATGAAATCGCTAAGTTGGCTGGAGTATCGAAAACCACAGCCAGTTATGTCATCAACGGCAAGGCGCAGAAATACAGAATCAGTGAAAAGACTCAACAGAAAGTCATGGCGGTTGTAGAAGAGTATAATTACCGTCCAGACCACGCCGCTTCGTCGTTGCGCGCTGGTAATAGCCGTTCATTTGGTTTGATTATTCCGGATCTGGAAAACAGCAGTTACGCGCGTTTGGCAAAATTGATAGAGCAGAATTCACGCAAAGTGGGCTACCAGATATTGATTGGTTGTTCTGATGATGATGCTGAAACAGAACGAAAAGTGGCTGAAGCTTTGGTAAGTCGTCGTATTGATGCCTTGCTGGTTGCGAGCTCAATGCCAGACGCCAACGAGTTCTACTTAAAGTTGCAAAACTCAGGAACGCCTGTGATCGCAATTGACCGTCCGTTAGATGATGAGCACTTTGCTTGCGTACTCAGTGAAGATTTCGAAGCCGCATTTGAACTGACGCATTCGATTCTCGATGACAATATTCATAGTGTTGGTTTGATAGGCGCACTTCCTGATCTAAATATCTCACGCGAACGTCACCTAGGTTTTGAAGCTGCGAATAAAGCACATACTCAACAAACAGGGCTCGCAGAAAACAAGCCGATGGTTGTGGGTTATGGTGAGCACTTTGATAGGGAATCTGGGCGAGAGGTTTTTGAGGGTTGGATTGCAAAAGGCACGGTTCCTGATGCGATTGTGACTATGTCTTACACCTTGTTAGAGGGTGTGTTGGATGTAATGGTTGAAAAACCAGAGCTGATTAATCAAGTAAAACTGGCAACCTTTGGTGATAACCGACTGCTCGACTTCTTGCCTTTTAAAGTCCATTCACTGCCGCAGCAGTTTGAAGTAATTGCCGACAGCGCTTTTGCTTTGGCGTTAAATGCATCCGCTAAGCGTTACCAAGCGGGTATTGAACTCGTGCCGAGAAGTTTAGTGAGACGAGGCTAATTCCAGTTAGTTTAAACAAGCTAGGTTAGACTTGGACACTTAGCTCGAACTTGGAGTTAACTCGAACCAAGCAATAAGCCCAACTCTACAATGGCAACAATGCCGAGCAACAAAGCCAACACTTTCCAAAACTGGATTGGGTTTCGGTTTATCAAAGGTTGCTTGGCTTTGCTTTTCACCAAGCTTTGGTTTGGTGTGTAAAGGTCTGCCACAAAATCCCCCAACACTTGATGACGTTCGCTTGGTGATTCGGCACAGGCTTTTTGTAACACCAAATCCACCCAGCTTGGTAAGTCCGCTCGTTTTTGTGTGATGGGTTGGTATTCCCATTGATGGTGGCGAGATTGCTTAAGCGATTGTGCGGTCATTTCAGAGTAGGGCAATTCACCGGTTAGCATCTCATAGCCGATCACAGCGATAGAGAACAGATCAGAGCTGGTGGTCGCGCTGTTATGTTTGATGGTCTCTGGCGCTATGTAATTGACCGCACCTAGTGGAGTGTCGTCTTTGTCTGCGAGCTCTCCCTCTTCAAGTCCTCTGACTAATACAGCGCCAAGGTCGATGATTTTTATCTCACCATCATGTTGAAGCATAATGTTCTCGGGCTTTAAGTCTCGGTGCACCATGTCTGCGCGTTGTAATACTCGAATACCTTGTGTGATTTTTTCTAGTATGTCGCGTACTTCATTGAGTGACGGTTTTGGATTGTCGTACATCCATTGTCTTAGCGTGATGCCTTCTACCCATTCGCAGATTTGATATAAGAATTGCGAGTTCTCTGGCGTAGGGTAGACCTTCATTACTTTCTTATTGTTTAGCAAGATCCCCGCCCATTGTTCATTAAAGAAAGCTCTCAGTTGCGAAGGGCTATCATGATATTGGACGGAAGGGACTTTCAGCACGAACTCGGTTTGTGTCTCTTTCTGCATCACACGATACACATGGCTTCTAGAGCCTGCATACAACACCTCAAGCACCATAAAGTTGTCGATACTTTGCCCGAGCTTTAACGCGGGTGGGATGGCGCGTTTAGCCAGTTTCTCATGGAATTCAATCAGCGAAGGTTTAGGTAGGTGACTGACTTGCACAATCAAGCAGCTCACGTTGTCTGAACTGTTGTGGCTTAAAGCGGTGTTACAGATCGTTTGTGCGGCGTATTCGAAATCCACTTCAGGTCTATCGATGTGTTCTTTGAAAGTATTGGGAGCAACAAATTCATGCACGCCGTCAGAGGTCAGGATAAAGCAGTCCCCTTTCTTGATAGGCAGGGTTTGGTAGTCAACGTTGAGTTGATTATCCATCCCTAAAGCTCGCGTTAGGTAATGCTTCTGCCCCATATTTTTACGGGTGTGGTCGCGGGTAAGCTGGCGTAATTCTCCATCTCTTAGTAAGTAAATGCGACTGTCGCCAACGTGGAATATATGTGCGGTGTTCGATTTGAGTATCACGCTGCTGAACGTCGAAACGAGGGCGTTGTGGTTCACTTGTTGTGCAGGATGAATGTTAGAAACAGACGTGTTGAAGAGCCAAGAATTGAGTGAGGTTAAGACTTTCTGTGCTGAACGCTGAATACTCCAGCTATTTGGAGTGGCGTAATAGTCGTCGATAAATTGCATCACGCTGGTGTGACTGGCTTTCTGGCCGTGTTCACTGCAACTTGCCCCGTCTGCTATGCAGACGACACTGCCTTTCAACTCTTGCTCAGTACGAGTTTTGGGGTGCTTTACAATGATGGCGTCTTGGTTTTCATCACGTATGCCTTTATTCGAATAACCGCCAAACTTAAGCGTTAATTGGTTGTTTGATTCCGGCGTGACGACTTGCCCTTGGCTGAATGAAATTGTCATAACTGGTCTTCTTCTTAACTGGCCGTCTTCTCATTTGCTTGAGAGCACATCTGAGAAAGAACAAAAGCTCTAGCGAATGCAGAGCCTTTGAACGTAGTACCAAAGTGGTGAAACACACCTTGGTACTACTCCCGATTCAATGAGTGGTTAGCTCGATACGTTAATCAAGGTCACGCTACCGTCGTCATTCACTTCAGCAATTTGGCCGTTAGGCTCTTCCATGAACATCAGAGTAACGAAGCCTAGTACTGCTGTTCCTGCAATCACCAAGAAGAAGGTTTGGTAACTTACGAATGAAAGCACAGTTAGGTAAACCACCGCACCCACGTTACCGTAAGCACCTGTCATACCAGCAATCTGACCTGTCATACGACGCTTGATTAGAGGAACTGTTGCAAACACCGCACCTTCACCGGCTTGTACGAAGAAAGAACACGCCATTGCAGCGACAACCGCTAGCCATACAGGCCATGTGCTGTCGACTTGACCCATTGCAAAGTAACCCACAGCAAGACCAATCGTTAGAATAAGCAGTGTTGGTTTACGACCGAATTTATCTGAAATCCAACCACCACCTGGGCGAGACATTAGGTTCATAAAGGCATAAGCCGATGCAACCATACCTGCAAGAACTGGTGTTAATTCAAAGGTGTCAGAGAAGAACAGTGGCAGCATAGAAACAACAGCCAGTTCAGAACCAAATGTCGCGAAGTACAATACGTTAAGTACCGCAACTTGCTTGAATTTGTACTGGTGAATCTCTGGTACTTCTTCTTTAAATACGTTCTTGTTTACTTTCCAAACTTGCGACACTTCGTACACGTAAAGTGCGGCTAAACCTGCATACACAGAGTAAACCGCCATGTCAGATAACATGTTGATGTTGCTTGGTGATAGCTTCCAAGTCAGTAGCGCTAAAGCGGCATACATTGGGATCTTCATAATAAGTAGGAAGAAAAAGTCACCCTTTGATGTCACTTCCATCGCTGTTACTTGAGCTGGTTTGAAGTAAGTAGAACCTTTTGGTGTATCCGTTACGTTTTTGTAGAACACAAACGAGAACGCTAAGCTCATTACGCCAGTAATACCAACCGCATAACGCCAGCCGTCTTCACCACCAAACGCTAGAGCGAGAGTTGGAAGGGTAAACGCTGCTGCTGCTGAACCGAAGTTACCCCAACCGCCGTAAATACCTTCAGCCGTACCCAATTCATTGTGTGGGAACCATTCAGACACAAGGCGAATACCAACGACGAAGCCAGCACCAATGAAGCCTAATAGGAAACGAGCAATCGCCGCTTGAATGAAAGAGTCTGCCATAGCAAACATAAAACAAGGGATTGAACAGACAGCGAGTAGCGAAGAGTAGACCAATCTTGGGCCGTATCTGTCGGTTAACATACCAATGGCGACACGCGCCGGAATGGTCAATGCAACGTTGAGAATAAGCAGTGTTTTGATCTCTTCAGTAGAAAGACCAAGCGACGTTTTTACCATTTGCAGTAGTGGGGCAAAGTTGAACCACACAACAAAGGTGATAAAAAAGGCCATCCAACTTAGGTGTAAGGTTTTCATCTTACCCGTAAATGAAAGCAGCGAAAATTTTGTGTTATCCATGGTTTAAATCCTTTAAATCTGGAAAATTACCCGGCTTTAGCTCGTGCGTTACTTCCGAAATTCGAACGCATTCATGTGGCTAAACCCTGTGCCGAAATTGCTCACGCTGATAAAGCGTTTACATGATGGTGTCGGCGTTTAGTTAACTGGCGATAGCAAGCGGTGCGAGAACCTGAACCTGTTCTCCTTGCTTGCGAACTTCAAATTTCACGAGCTTGAGATCGGGTTGTTCAAGGCACGCGCCAGTTTCTAAGTGGTAATGCTGCTTGTATAAGGGTGAGGCTACGTAAGGCTCACCGCTTAATGAACCAATGATACCACGTGACATCACATTCGCCTTACCAACAGGATCGTAATTAGAGAGCCCATAAAGCGTGTCACTTCGCTTGCAGTAAAAAATAGCCACTTGGTTATCGTCTACTTTGGCGCAAATACCACCGTTTGGGGTTAGGTCCCGGGTGTTGCATACGGTTGTCCAATTTTCCATGATTTTCTCCTAGTCAAAACATAAAACTAATAATCAATTTAATTAGCGTGATAGCCGACAGCAGTTTTCTTGGGCTGCGCCGCTGTCGACTATCGATATTGGGTTTAGTTGTTACTGATTCACTCACACGTCAATGAGGCTTACGAAACCTCAGTCACTTCGATTTGGTCTGCGTTGGCTAGCTTTTCATCGCGTTGTGAATCAACAGAAGAGCTCAAACTTGGCTTTGGAAAGCGTTGCTCTCGTTCTTTGATGAATGACAGGCTAGTGTCCATTTCTTCGCTGTTGATGTAGTGCTGGAAACGCTTCATTTTTCCAGGGTTTTCGATGGTGGTTTTCCATTCACACTGGTATTTTTCGATGTTGAGAGCGATGTCAGCTTCAAGTTCTTCAGCAACATTGAGCTTGTCTTCAATCACGACTTGCTTGAGGTATTCGATGCCGCCTTCAAGGTTTTCCATCCATACCGACGTACGCTGTAGGCGATCCGCGGTACGTGTGTAAAACATCAGAATGCGGTCGATGTATTGCAGCAGTGTGGTTTCATCAAGGTCGGTAGCGAAAAGGTCACCATGGCGAGGGCGCATACCGCCGTTACCACAGATGTAGAGGTTCCAACCTTTGTCGGTGGCGATAATGCCAAAATCTTTTGATTGGGCTTCTGCACATTCACGAGTACAGCCAGAAACCGCAAACTTGATCTTGTGGGGTGAGCGCAAGCCTTTGTAGCGGTTCTCTAGTCGAATCGCTAAGCCAACACTGTCGTCGACACCGTATCGGCACCAAGTGCTGCCCACACACGATTTCACGGTACGTACCGATTTACCGTAGGCATGGCCAGTTTCAAAACCAGCATCGATTAGCTTTTTCCAGATGATTGGCAGTTCGTTAAGTTGAGCGCCAAACAAGTCGACACGCTGACCACCGGTGATCTTGGTGTAAAGGTCGAATTCTTTAGCGACTTCGCCAAGCACGATTAGTCTATCGGGTGTGATTTCACCGCCAGCAATACGCGGAACCACAGAGTAGGTGCCGTCTTTTTGCATGTTACCGAGGTAGATGTCGTTGGTGTCTTGCAGTTCTATGTGTTGATCTTCAAGGATGTAATCGTTCCAGTACGAAGCCAGAATCGAACCGACAGCCGGTTTACACACAGTACAGCCCAATCCGTTTCCGTGAGAATCTAACAGCTCATCGAAGGTCTTGATTTTGTTGACGCGGATGATGTCAGTTAGCTCTTGGCGAGAATACGCAAAGTGCTCACAGATATCGTTAGAGACTTCCACACCTAGGTTACTTAGCTCGCTATCGAGAACCTGTTTAGCAAGGGCAGAACAACCGCCACAACCTGTTGAAGCATTCGTGGTTTCTTTCAATGCAGCCATCGTGGTGCAACCCGCTGAAACCGCGTCTTTAATGTCGCCTTTGGTCACATCGAAACATGAACAAATCACAGCGCTATCCGGCAGAGCTTCAACACCCATTGCCGAACCTGAATCATCGGCCACGTTAGGTAAAATCAATACCGATGGGTTTTCAGGAAGGGGCATATCGTTTTGTTTGATTTGCAGTAGCGAACCGTAAGCTTCTGCATCACCGACCAATACTGCACCGACAATCTTTGTACCGTCTGCCGAGATGATCAGGCGCTTATAAACTTGTTCAATTTCATCGTTATAGGTATACGACTGAGCTCCTTCCGTCTTGCCATGTACTTCACCAATACTGGCCACATCGACGCCAAGCAGTTTGAGCTTGGTGCTCATGTCGGCACCAGTAAATGCAGCATCGTCAGTGCCGCCGGAGACAATATGCGAAGCCGCGACTTTCGCCATGGAGTAACCGGGTGCGACTAAGCCGAAGATCTTGTTGTCCCAAAGCGCACATTCACCAATCGCATACACGTTGTCGATGTTAGTTTGGCAGTGATCATTAATCACGATGCCGCCACGTTCACCAATGGCGATATCAGAGCTGCGAGCTAGGGCATCTTGAGGGCGAATACCTGCAGAGAACACGATCATATCGGTTTCAAGGTGGGTGCCGTCTGCAAAGTTCATTCTGTAGCGAGCGCTTTCACCCGCGACTATCTCAGAGGTTGCTTTCTCGGTATGAACTTGTACGCCAAGGTCTTCAATTTTTCTGCGCAGTAGGGCACCGCCACCGTCATCTAACTGTACGGCCATCAGG
>NZ_JBFRVX010000521.1:0-5190 GCF_041475345.1 Vibrio sp. 10N.222.48.A3
TTGACGTTGGTGTCGTGTGGTACCCACCCCGAATCAACATGCAGCTCGGCGACTTTACGGTAATCGCGATTGAAGAAAGCCAGCAGGTTCTCTGCTAAATAGCGCTTATCTTCACTGTTGAGCGTGCCGACAATGCCACAATCCAAACCAATCCACTGAGGGTTGTCTGGATTCTCTGGGTTAACGAATACGTTGCCCGGGTGCATGTCTGCGTGGAAAAAGCTATCTCGGAATACTTGGGTGAAGAATACCGTCACACCGCGTTCCGCGAGCAATTTCATGTTGGTGCCGTTGGCGTTTAGCGTTTCAATATCGGATACTTGAATACCGTAGATACGCTCTGACACCATCAGGGTTTCGCTGCTTAGATCAGGGATAACCTCTGGAACATACAGCTCTTCACTGCCTTCAAAATTACGTCGTAGTTGAATCGCATTGGCCGCCTCTCGGCGCAGGTCTAGTTCATCAAGTAACGTTTTTTCGTACTCGTGAACGACTTCAACCGGTTTCAAACGACGTGCTTCAGGAAGCGACTTAGCGACTATACGCGCCATTCGGTGCATCAGTTTTAGATCTGCGTCAATCACCGGGCGAATATCAGGGCGAATAACCTTCAGAACAATCTCGCGACCACTCTCCTTGAGCTTTGCGGTATGCACCTGAGCGATAGAAGCAGAAGCCAATGGCTCGATATCAAAGTCGGTAAACCAGTTATCTAGGCTACCACCGAGCGCTTTTTCCATGTCTCGCTTAGCCAATTGACCATCAAATGGCGCCACTTGGTCTTGTAATAAAGCCAATTGGTCAGCGATATGAGGAGGAAATAGGTCGCGACGCGTTGACATCATCTGACCAAACTTAATCCAAACAGGCCCTAATTCTTGCAACGCTAAACGCAAGCGATGACCCAATTCTTTATCTTGATGTTTGTTCTTGAGCCAAAACAGTGACTTTCTCGCCAGCAAAGGAGCCTTGGTCAACTGGTGCTCAGGCATCAACTCATCAAGGCCGTATTCCAACTGTACCTTGATAATATGATAAAGACGTTTCAGTTCTGTTGGGGTCATGCTTTCTCCAACAGAGCGTTCAGTTTAGCTTCAAGACGTGCAGCTGAGCTTTTCACGTCATCAACCTGATCGCAAAAATGTGCCACTTCTAATGGCGCTGGTGCAATCTTCCACTCTTCAGTTAATACCTGAGCGAGATGGTTTTGATGCTTAGTCGCTTGCTTAGCCACAAGGCCACCAACATTCTTAACGCCTTGTACCAAGGTATGGGCAACCACATCTCCAGTCACGCGCGATAGCCACTCTTCCAAGTCAGGCTTGCAGTCTGTCATTAGCTGAGCAAATTTCTGAGCCAGTTGAATATCACCCTCTAAGATCAGCTTATCTTGCTTGATCAGTTTGGTGATGTTCGATTGCTCACGCAGTTCTGGCAGTACCGAGAGGTTCAAAGATAGGTAGCAATCAGGTTGTCCTTCGTAGTCAGCCAACACATCGATTTGTTGGCTAAAAACGAAAGTGAGAGTTTTGTTCAGCTCTTTCAAATTAACTTGAATGATCTGCCCCTTTAAACGAGACAAACGACGAACCAAAGCTGGATCATCGTTCACGAAAGTATTTAAAGAGGTTTCAATAACCGCGGTGACCAATGGATCAAATGGCATGACTGTCCTTACCTTTGAAAACGGATAAGCGTTAACCTATCCGTTGTATCTTTATTCTTATTTTTTAGCACACTCAACGAGCCTGCTACCAAGTTCGACTAGAACTTGTAACCACGGTGCAGCGCAACAATGCCGCCCGTTAGGTTGAAGTATTTAGTATTTTCAAAACCCGCTTCTTGCATCATGCCTTCCAAGGTTTCTTGGTTAGGGTGCATACGGATTGATTCTGCAAGGTAACGATAGCTGTCTGCATCGTTAGCAATCAGCTCACCCATTTTTGGCAATAGGTGGAAAGAGTATGCATCGTAAACCTTTGATAGTGGCTCAAGCACTGGCTTAGAAAACTCAAGAACCAACAGACGACCGCCCGGCTTAAGTACGCGGTACATTGAACGCAGCGCTTGGTCTTTGTCGGTAACATTACGCAGACAGAAGCTGATGGTAATGCAATCGAAGTAGTTATCTGGGAAAGGCAGCTCTTCAGCATTGGCTTGAACGTAATGTACGTTGCCAACAATACCGCTATCACGCAGTTTATCGCGGCCAACATTCAGCATTGAGTTGTTGATATCAGCAAGAACCACGTGGCCTTTTTCACCAACGATACGCGAGAATTTCGCAGTCAGGTCGCCAGTACCACCACCTAGATCTAGGATACGTTGACCCGGGCGAACGCCACTGCAATCAATCGTGAATCGCTTCCACAAGCGGTGAACACCACCCGACATTAAGTCATTCATGATGTCGTATTTAGCGGCTACAGAGTGAAATACCTCTGCTACTTTCGCGACTTTTTGGTCTTTCGCGACTGTTTCGAAACCAAAGTGTGTGGTTTCTGACTCTACTGCTGAATTTGTCTGCACGCTTGTGTCCATAATGCTGTTATCTACCATGGTAAGTTCTCATCGACAGTACACTCTCTCTTTAGAGGCGCTGCGGCCGATTAGTTTACTTTATCCTCAGCGGGTTGTCTTTCTACTAAGGAGGCATTTTCTGAAAAAGCCTCATTTTGAGCGATTTCCGCCAAGCCAACCGAGATAGGTTTCTTCACCTCGACACCCAATTGCTTAAAGCTTTCGGCCTGACGAATCACATTACCACGACCAGTCACCAGCTTATTCATGGCACCTTGGTAGCTTTGGTTGGCTCTGTCTAATGAGCTACCAAGACCTTCCATATCATCAACAAACAAGCGCAGCTTGTCGTAAAGTTTGCTCGCCCGCTCTGCAATGATTTGTGCATTCTGGTTCTGTCTATCGTTGCGCCACAAGTTATCAATGGTACGCAGTGCCACCAGCAAGGTGGTTGGGCTAACCAAGATAATGTTTTGCTCCATCGCATCTTTAACCAAGCTAGGGTCGGCTTGAATCGCCACCTGAAACGCAGGTTCTACCGGAATAAACATCAACACATAATCAAGGCTCTGTATGCCTTTGAGTTGATGATAATCCTTCTGGCTCAAGCCTTTAATGTGCGCGCGCAATGAAGCCAAGTGATCACGTAATGCAGCATCACGTTGTTGATCAGTTTCAGCATTGAAGTAACGCTCAAACGCCACCAAAGCCATTTTTGAATCCACCACCACTTGCTTGTCTTGTGGCAGATGCACAATCACATCTGGCTGGTAACGCTTGCCCGCATCGTTTTGCAGGTTCACTTGAGTTTGGTATTCATGACCTTCGCGCAGCCCTGATTCTGCCAGCACCCGTGCCAGTACCACTTCGCCCCAGTTACCCTGCTGTTTATTATCGCCCTTTAGTGCTTGGGTCAGATTAACCGCTTCACGCGTCATGCTCTCATTAAGACGTTGCAGGTTTTTAAGCTCATGTACTAAGGTGTGACGCTCTTTGGCTTCTTGACTGAAGCTATCATTAACCTGCTTCTTAAAGCCTTCTAACTGCTCTCTCAGCGGTGATAACAAACCTTCAAGGCTCTGCTTGTTCTGTTGATCTACCTTGGCGGTTTTGCTCTCAAACAGTTGATTCGCTAACAGTTCAAACTGCTGTTTCAATCGGGACTCTGCCTGCTCTAACAATTGCAGCTTTTCACTGTTGGCGAGGTTTTCTTGGTCATGCCTTGCTTCTTGCTCACGAAGTTCGGCTTCTAATTCAGACTTATGCTCTTTAAGAATATTGATATCATCGGCATACTGCTGACGCTCTTGCTTCACGGCTTCAAAATAGCGCAGCTTCTCCATCGCAGCCATCACCTTGCCATGGGCCTGCTTAAGTTCAAATGCCGCTTTATCTCGATCATCATCCAGCTCATTGAGCTCTTGTTGCGCCTCTGCGAGTGAGGATTTGAGCTGAGATTGTTGTGACTCATACAGCAAACGGTCGGACTCTAGTTGCTGTTCAAGAAGTCGCTGCTGAAAAGAGAACTTCTGTTTGATCCACCAACCCACCACACCGCCGCTGACGAGCGCGCCGGAAATAGCAGCAATAAGCGGTGCTTGATGTTCGATAATCCATTGCATGATAATGATTTAGCCTAATTGGAAATAACTCATTAAAGGGTATTTTGATACTGGATAAATGTCCAGTTTGCCGTATTAAAATTCGACAGATAGACTAAGCGCTCCGTATTCTGCCCCATCAAATTAGAATGAGTTGCTATGAACGAACGTCGTGCCTTGGGCTTTGGCCTTGCTGCGGTATTACTGTGGTCAACAGTCGCTACTGCTTTTAAGCTGACCCTTGCTGAGTTTTCACCGATTCAAATGCTGACCATCGCCAGCATTGTGTCGTCGATTGCGCTGATCGCAGTCTGCGCGTTTCAAGGCAAGCTTTCTCAGCTGAGTACCACGTTTCTTTCAAACCCTTGGTATTACTTACTGCTCGGTTTGGTTAACCCACTGGCCTATTACCTGATTCTATTCAAAGCCTACGACCTGCTGCCTGCATCTCAAGCTCAAGCCATTAACTACAGCTGGGCTATCACGCTAACCTTAATGGCTGCGGTGTTTCTGGGACAAAAGATTCGTAAACAAGATTGGATTGCGTGTACCTTCAGCTATGCGGGTGTGGTAGTCATTGCCACCAAAGGCGATGTGCTAGGAATGCAGTTCGATAGCCCACTCGGTGTGGCTCTGGCGCTACTTTCAACCTTGCTTTGGGCGGGATACTGGATTCTAAACACCAAAAACAAGGCTGACCCTGTGATTGGCGTATTGCTTGGTTTCTTAGTGGCATTGCCCTTCGCGATCGGTTTAACCATTTATGAAGGCGAGAGCTTTAGCCAAATCACAGCGAAAGGTTGGATGGCCGTAACTTATGTTGGCCTATTCGAGATGGGTATTACCTTTGTCTTGTGGCTCTCAGCACTAAAACTAACCAACAATACGGCACGTATCAGCAACCTAATTTTTGCCTCACCGTTTATCTCGTTGATGCTACTTTCGACCATCATTGGCGAAGAGATTCACCCAGCGACACTGTTTGGTTTGATGCTGATTATTGCTGGTTTGGTGATTCAACAGATCAAGTTTTCAAAGAAAAACCCTACGTAAATAAGAGCTAAAA
>NZ_JBFRVX010000522.1:0-6913 GCF_041475345.1 Vibrio sp. 10N.222.48.A3
AGGCAACGTGAAAGCTCGCCTTTTTGTTGATGGCTATTTAGGCTACTCGAATAATGGTTTAACGAATCAGTGGCAAGCATTGACTCACTCGTACAGCGCTACGAGCACTAAAGATATCGTTGTGGGCATACGATTTTATGATGATGCAGGTTTTGATGGTGCGGAAGTGGTGTATTTAGATAACTTTCAGCCTACGGAGACTCCACCAACACAAAGCTGCAATGACACAAGTGCCGCACTCACGCTAGTGACGGATAACTATGGCTCTGAAACCAGTTGGTCTCTCAAAAACTCAGTTTCTCAAACTCTTTATTCTGGTTCAGACTATCAAAGTAACACCAACAATGAAGTGGAAATGTGTTTAGCAGATGGTAGCTACACCCTAGAAGTCTCAGACTCTTATGGAGATGGGATGTGTTGCAGTGTGGGGAATGGTTCATACAGTTTGTCGGTAAACGGAACCGTTGTGGCATCTGGTGGTGATTTCCAAGCAAGTCAGAGTACAGAATTTACGATTGGTGGCTCAACTACACCACCAACTGAACCACCAGTGTTAGGTGAGTATTACAAAGACGCTGAAGGCAAAGTGGGCTTTGCGTTAAAAACGGCCTTGTATCAAATTATTGATAATCATAGTAGTCAGGGTTACACCGCTATTTGGACGTTAGTGTCTGAGGCTGACCTAGACGCATACTATGACACTGATGGGTCGATTCTCGATATGTATTCGGAGAAACCTTCAGGCTCAGATTCAATCCAATTTACTAAGGTGGCCGATCAATGTGGTCAATACAGCAAAGAAGGTGATTGCTACAACCGTGAGCACTCATTCCCGAAAAGCTGGTTTGGTGGGAAAGTCGAGCCAATGAACTCTGACGGTCACCATTTATTTGCCACTGACGGTTACGTTAACTCGAAACGTAGTAATTGGCCATTTGGTGAGGTGAGTAGCGCGACATACACATCAAGCAATGGTTCTAAGTTAGGCAGTGCAGCGAACTCTCTTGGTTATGTCGGTACGGTGTTTGAGCCAATTGATGAGTTTAAAGGTGATTTCGCAAGAGCATATTTCTACATGGCAACACGCTATGAAAATGAAATCGCTAATTGGGAAGGAAACTCTACAAGCTCTGATGCCGTTCTGGATGGAACCAATACAACCGTTTTTGAACCTTGGCTACTTACTATGCTAAAGCGTTGGCATTCTGAAGATCCAGTAAGCCAAAAAGAAATCGACCGAAATAAGGCGGTACATGATTTCCAAGGGAATCGTAATCCGTTTATTGACCATCCAGAGTTTGTAAGCCAAATCTGGGGAAATTAATCGGAATATAACCACCATGACAATGGTTTCATGATTATTCAATTGAGCCCAATCCTTTGTTTGGGCTTTTTTATTGATAGGCATTAGAGAGCATGATTTAAAATATGTGAAAAAGCATATTGTCATGAAGGTCCGTATACTTGTCAGTGATCGGCACCATCAATACTGGACGCTACGTTAAGTAACTTTCCATACCTATAGTTATCTCTGAATTGTTAATTTAGGGGAAGCTGTAGATCATTTATGCCCAAAAGTGAGCCAGAGAGGGATTGAACTCAGTTTTAAACCCTGCAACTTGCCTTACTTTTCCTCATGCCTAGAGATCCAACAATGTAGCTAAATTTTCTAATCCACAACAGACTGATCTTAAATCACAGTTACGCACGAATATGTTGTTCAACTATTTCTCGGCTATTGAATAGTAGAAAACTAAAGGGAAGTTTTTGATTGATAAAGTGCCTTGAATCGGAAGCAATATGTGCTCGCACGCTTATTAAAATGTTATATTTCTTATCTCTGGTATGATTTGCAATCTTCACTTTTTAGTATAAATTGCACTTTAATAATTTATAACTATATGAAATTAACATGAATCAAGAAGCCTCAATTGCTGGACAAGCGGTTTACTCGAAGAAAGTACTATCAATATACGATTTCTGGGTTTTAGGAGTATCAAATAACTATTTTTGGAAATGCCCAACTAGACTTATTAGTGAGCAATTTTCAATGTTAGTTTCATCTAATCATTTAGATGTTGGCGTTGGCTCAGGTTATTACCTTAAGAATTACCTACCACAAACAACAAAACGTATCGCTTTGCTAGATTTGAATGAAAATAGTCTTGATACAACCTCAAAAGCAATTAGTCATTTTCAACCTGAAGTTTACTGTGGGGATGTACTTGAGCCTCTTGAATTAAGTATCGAAAAATTTGACTCAATTAGTGTTAATTATTTACTTCATTGTTTGCCTGGAAATTTAATTGGTAAAGGCATTATGTTTAAGCATTTAAAAAGCTATATGAACGAAGGTGGGGTTTTGTTTGGTAGTACAATTTTAGGTAAGGGTACGAAACTGAATTTTTTCGCTAAAAAATTGATGGGTGTTTACAATAAGAAAGGCATATTTAGTAATAACAACGATGATTTAGACTCATTGGTGACATCGTTAAATGAACACTTTACTGATGTAAAAGTGGAAGTTATAGGGTGTGTTGCATTGTTCTCAGGTAAAAAAATATAACAAATGATCTGCTCCAGTGATACTGGACACTCACGTAAGCGAATTTTTCCATACTTTCAATAATTCATGCTTTGCTATATTAGCAAAAGACGCAACTCGGAATTGTCCAATTCCGCGCTAGCAGGTACCAGGATATTCCGTGATTGTTAGGTTCGATGAAGGGATAAATCTTCAAATCAACCTAAGTATGTTTTGAAAATGAGATTAAAAAGGCTGAAGCAATAAACTGATCAGCCTCTATCGATTTATTCCATTAAAGGTAACGGCTTCTTAGGTGATCTTTGAAGTATTGCGCATTCAAGGTTTCACCGGTTGCGCCTTTCACCAAGTCATCGGTGTTAAGCAGGCTGCCTTTACTCCAAATATTCGATTCTAACCAAGTGAAGATAGGGGATAGGTCGCCACTTTCAATCACAGCGTTCACATCCACTGTTTTCTTCATTGAAGCCATGAACTGAGCCGCGTACATCGCCCCTAGTGTGTAAGATGGGAAGTAACCGAATGCGCCGTCCGTCCAGTGAATATCCTGCATACAGCCATTAGTGAAATTGCCTTGAGTGCTTAATCCAAGGTATGACTGCATCTTAGTATTCCATAGTTCTGGCACATCGGTGTGTTTGATCTTACCGTTGATCAAGTCACGTTCAATTTCGTAGCGTAAGATAACGTGTGCAGGGTAGGTAAGCTCATCAGCGTCAACACGGATGAAGTCTTTCTTCACGCGAGTGTAGATCTTCTGGAAGTTCTCTTTCTCAAACTCTGAACCTGAGAATTGCTGCCCCGCCAAGTTTGCTAAGTGTCCGATGAATGGGTCGCTGCGGCCAACTTGCATCTCGAAGAACAAAGATTGAGATTCGTGGATACCCATAGAGCGCGCTTCGCCCGCCGGTTGGCCTGCTAGGTGTTTTGGTAAGCCTTGTTCGTAACGCGCGTGCCCTGTTTCATGCACTATACCCATTAAGCTTTGAACGAATTCAGCTTCGTCGTAGCGGGTTGTGATACGCACGTCTGAAGGCACGCCGCCACAGAATGGGTGAACACTTTCATCCAATCGGCCGTGTTCAAAATCGAACTGAAGCAGCTTCATGACTTCTAAACCAAGTGCTTTCTGTTTCTCGGTCGAATAGATGCCAGATGGCGCATTAAATTGCTCGCTCGATTGTTTTTCGATTACTTCATCAATCAGGTTTGGCAGCCATGTCTTAACGTCGGCAAACAAGACATCAAGTGAAGCAGAGCTGGTGCCTGGTTCATAGATATCAAGCATGGCATCATAAGGTGTTAGGTTCGCCGCATCGGCGCGGATCTGTGCTTCTTCACGAGACAGCTCAACCACTTCACGCCAGTTCTTTTCAAAACCAACCCAGTCGTTTTCTCCACGTTGGCTACGCCACGCATGCTCACATTTTGAACCCGCTAGAGATTTCGCTTCCACCAATTTTTCTGGAAGTAGGTTAGCTTGTTGCCATTGGCGTTTAATTTCACGCAGAGATGATTGTTGTTCGTTGTTCAGCGCTTCGTTTTCAGCGTCTGCAATCCAATCTCCAAGTTGTGGTTGCGTCATCAACCCGTGAATATGAACCGAAAGCTCGGCCATTGCTTCACTACGAGCTTGGTTACCACCGGCAGGCATCATTGAAGCTTGGTCCCAACCACAAATCGAGGCTAGGTGTTGAAAGCGTGAACATTTTTGAGAGTGTTCGACTAGTTTTTTGAATGCGCTCATTTGACTACTCTTAATTTGGTTTCTGTAAATGATCCTTAGGACTGCGTCAGCGTTAAGGTTCATCTCTCATGTACTTTGATTATGGCTCTACTTTTAAAAGACGCTGACCTTCGGAGTTGAAGATATAGCGAGAAAAGCATGAGGCGGTACGATGCCTTGAATTTACTATTTCTTAACAAATTAAACTGTTCCATTGTGCACAAAATCAGTGAGTTGTATAGCTGGTGGCAATTGTTGCTTGCGAATTGTTCAGATACACGGTATTGATGATAGATCGCTGAACAACAATGACAATGATATGGATATTTTGAACTTTGAGGCATTTTTAATTGCCATTACTATTTTAACGCTAACGCCGGGTTTAGATACGGCTTTGGTGATTCGCAATACGAGCCGTTCTGGCTTATCTGACGGCGTGATGACCAGCTTTGGTATTTGTAGCGGCTTGTATGTACACGCGTTTTTCTCTGCTGTGGGTATTTCTGCAATCCTCGCCCAGTCAGCTGAACTCTTTCAAGCCGTTAAGATGGTGGGTGCGGTTTACCTGATCTGGCTTGGCTTAAGCAGTTTACGAGCTTTGATGAAAAACGGTGGCGGTTTGAAGGTGGGTGAACAAGCTCAGCAAGCATACAGTGCTAAGCGTTCTCTACGCGAAGGCTTTCTGTCTAACGTTCTTAACCCAAAAACGGCAGTTTTCTATTTGGCCTTTTTACCTCAATTCGTAAACCCTGAAGGATCACCATTATTGCAATCTATGTTGATGGCTTCGGTACACTTTATGATTGCGATGGTGTGGCAATGCGGTTTGGCTGGGGCACTTAACTCGGCTAAAAACTTGCTTAAGAATGCGAGTTTTATGAAGTGGATGGAAGGCGTGACTGGCATGGTGCTGGTGGGGCTGGGTGTGAAGCTTTTAATGGAAGAACCTAGCTAAGTCATAGTGACTTAATACCAATCACAGTAAGTAAGTGATCAAAAATAGCGCAGGGAAAAGGCTTGAGAACAAGGCAGCATTTTTTGATAAGTAGTTATTCTACAATCAAAAATACTAACGCAGTTATCGAGCGTTTTAGCAAGCTAGGGTGACCAGTTATTTACTACGATTGGTATAATGTATTGGAATCTAAATCACTGGCACATAGCCATTAGTTTTATAATAAAACGCCCGCACATCATTGCGGGCGTTTTTGATCGCTCAATTCTTATTATGCTTTAACTGCTTCACAATCATTTGAAGAAGTTAACGGTTTGAAGAATAGCTTGGTTTCTTCGATAACAACATGGCGCAGTAAGATAAGCCCAATTAGGTTCGGAATTGCCATTAGGCCGTTCACGATATCCGCCATTATCCAGATCATGTCGAGCTTTAAGAATGCACCAGAAGCCACCAACGCAATGAAGATAATCTTGTAAGGCAATACTGCTTTGGTACCTAGCAAGAACACAACACAGCGCTCACCGTAGTAGTTCCAACCTAAAATTGTTGTAAACGCAAAGAAGATTAAGCCAACAGAAACCAACATAGGGCCAAGGGTGTCTGCATTCAAGCCAACAGCGAATGCATGAGTGGTCATCGCAGCGCCAGAAAGGTCAGTCTGCCAAGCGCCCGTTAAGATAAGTGCCAGACCTGTCATCGTACAGATGATGATGGTATCGAAGAAGGTGCCTGTCATAGAGACAAGCCCTTGTTTCACACATGAGTCTGTTTTAGCCGCGGCTGCTGCCATTGGTGCGCTACCTAAGCCAGATTCGTTCGAGAACACGCCACGAGCGATACCTGATTGGATAGCAAGCATGATGCTCGCGCCAAAGAAACCACCGGTTGCTGCCGTGTTGGTAAACGCAGAAGTCACAACAAGGGTAATGGCATTCAGTAGTTGGTCTGCATTTGAAATCAGAACGCTTAAACACGCGACGACGTACATCACCGCCATCGTAGGAACGACTTTCCCTGCTACTTTAGCGATAGATTGAATACCACCAAGGGTTACAACCGCCACAAGGATCGTGAGGACAACCGCTGACATTTCACGTGATGCGCCAAATGAGATTTGAGTTGCGTCTAAAATTGCGTTTACTTGTGGGAAGGTACCGATACCGAAGCAAGCAACACCGAGCGCGAAGACAGCGAACATGACCGCTAAGATTCGTGAGCCGACACCGTATTGCAGGTAGTACATTGGGCCGCCAACCATTTCGCCATTGCTATCGGTTCTGCGGTATTTAACGGCAAGTAGACATTCTGCGTATTTGGTCGCCATACCAAATATAGCGGCAAGCCACATCCAGAATAGGGCGCCAGGACCACCAATCTTGATTGCGGTCGCTACGCCTACAATATTGCCTGTACCAATCGTTGCGGAAAGCGCTGTACACAAAGCGGCGAAGCTTGATACGTCACCCGTACCGGATTTGTCTTTACTGAACACCATTTTTAGCGCGGTTGGGAGGTGTCTAAACTGGAGTAAGCCTAAGCGAAAAGTAAAATAGATACCTGTACCCACTAGCAGAATAAGTAGTGGTGGTCCCCAAACGAATTGGTTGATGGTTTGTAGTGTAGCTTGTAGGTGGTTCATAGATTCCCCTTAATAAATATAAAATTTAAGGAGAAGAGGGAAGGC
>NZ_JBFRVX010000523.1:0-7933 GCF_041475345.1 Vibrio sp. 10N.222.48.A3
GTGTGTTGTTACGAATTTGTTTTAAATAATCATTTGAACCCTAATTAAATTTCTGTCATTTTATACTTAACTGAACGTTCAATATAAAATAGAAGGAATAAGAAATGCCCAAGGTTGGGATGCCTGACATACGTAAACCACAGCTTGTTCAAGCCACCATGACGGTGATTGATCGAGTGGGTTTGCATGCCGCGAGTATTGCGTTGATCAGCAAAGAAGCGGGAGTCTCCACTGGCATTATTAATCACTATTTTGGTGGAAAGCATGGGCTGCTCGAAGAGACCATGCGAGAAATACTGCGCCAACTTTCGAATACCGTAACAACAGAATTAAAAGCGCTCCCTGCTGATGCTCACCAGCAAAGGATCAACGCTATCATCAACGGTAATTTCGAAGGCTATCAAGCGGAAAATAAAGTGTCGAAAACATGGCTCGCATTCTGGTCTTATTCGATGCATGACGCTCAACTCAAGCGCCTTCAGCGCGTGAATGAAAAGCGTTTGATTTCTCACTTACTTATTGAATTAAAATCGTTTTTTCAACCTGATCAAGCGGAATTGATCGCACACGGCATCGCATCATTAATTGATGGCATCTGGCTGAGAGGGACGCTCAATCCTGAAGGCATTAACGCCGACAAAGCTCGTGCAATCATCAATGACTACTTAGACAAGCAGCTTACGTTTTACTCGTGTCAGCGTGATTAATGAGTCATCAAAAATTCTAGTGAGTGAGCTCAAAAGGCTCGCTCTCAACAACGATATGCATTCACAAATACATAGACCGATAGAGTCTAACAACAATAATTAAGTCAGAAGATCAAATGGAAATGAACTCGTTATACATCGATGGTAAAGCGGTTGACGCTACCTCAGGCGAAACTTTCGTCAGCATTAACCCTGCAAACGGCGAACCTATCGCAACGCTTGGCCAAGCTTCTTCAGCTGACGTCGAAAATGCGATTGAATCGGCGAAGCGCGGGTTTGCGGTATGGTCAGCAATGACAGCCGTAGAACGCAGCCGCATTCTTTTAAAGGCGGTAGAGATACTTAGAGCTCGAAATAATGACCTTGCGAACCTTGAGGTTGTCGATACGGGCAAGCCATTACAAGAAGCGATCGAAGTCGATGTGGCTTCTGGCGCCGACGTTATTGAGTACTTCGCAGGGCTAGCACCTACGCTGCAAGGCGATCAACAACCTCTTAGTGACACCCAATTTTTCTACACACGTCGTGAACCGCTAGGTATCTGTGCGGGCATTGGCGCGTGGAACTATCCTATCCAAATCGCAATGTGGAAATCGGCTCCAGCACTCGCTGCGGGTAACGCGATGATTTTCAAGCCTTCAGAAGAAACGCCGCTAACGGCACTTAAACTTGCTGAGATCTTCACAGAAGCTGGCCTTCCTGATGGTGTGTTTAACGTAGTTCAGGGCGATTACCGTGTCGGCCAAATGCTAACGGCGCACCCAGACATCGCTAAAGTGTCGTTCACAGGCGAAACCGGTACGGGCAAAGCGGTAATGTCAGACAGTGCTAAAACACTCAAGTCTGTAACGATGGAGCTCGGCGGTAAATCACCAATGATCATCTTTGATGATGCGAAATTGGACGATGCGGTGTCGGCTTCAATGGTCGCTAATTTCTACACCCAAGGCGAAGTATGTACTAACGGTACTCGTGTTTATGTACACGAAAACATCTATGACGTATTTATCGACCAACTTAAAACACGCACTGAGAAGCTAATCATTGGTAACCCAATGGATATGGAGACTCAGATCGGCGCGTTGATTTCTAAAGAACACCTTTCAAAAGTCCTTGAAGCAATTGAGCTGGCTAAACAGTCGGGCGCAACCCTGCTGACTGGCGGTTATCAAGTGACGGACAACGGCTTAGCAAACGGCAACTTTGTTATTCCTACGGTATTCACCGATTGCCATGACGACATGCCTCACGTTCAGCAAGAAATTTTCGGCCCTGTTATGTCAGTGTTGAAGTTCACCGATGAAGACGATGTGATTCGTCGTGCTAACGATACCAAATACGGCCTTGCGGCTGGTGTGTTCACGCAAAACCTTTCTCGCGCTCACCGTGTTATTCATCAAATGCAGGCGGGTATTTGTTGGGTTAATACATGGGGTGACTCACCTGCAGAAATGCCTGTTGGTGGCTACAAACTTTCAGGGGTTGGCCGCGAAAACGGGCCAGAGACTCTACTCCACTATACGCAGACTAAGAGCATTCTTATTGAACTTGGCGACTACGCCAGCCCTTATGCCTAACGCGTAACACTCAATTTTATGGGTTAGCTTAACAGAGCTAGCCCTACTGACTTATCTCAGGGAAATCAAAACATGGAACAACGCTACGATTATATTATCGTCGGCGCGGGTTCGGCCGGCTGTGTGTTAGCGGATAGGCTAACGGAAAGCGGTGAACATAGCGTTTTACTATTGGAAGCGGGTGGTACGGATAAGAGTATTTTTATCCAAATGCCGACTGCGCTTTCTTACCCGATGAATACTGAAAAGTACGCTTGGCAATTTGAGACCCAACAAGAACCGGGCCTTGATGGACGTGAACTGCATTGTCCACGCGGCAAGGTGTTGGGTGGCAGCTCATCGATCAACGGCATGGTTTACGTTCGTGGCCACGCTTGTGACTTTGACCAATGGGAAGAAGAGGGCGCAGCCGGTTGGAATTACCAAGCTTGCTTGCCTTACTTCCGCCGTGCTGAATCATGGAATAAAGGTGGTGACGAATATCGTGGCGACAATGGCCCTGTCGGCACTTGTAACGGTAACGATATGGAGCTCAACCCGCTTTACCAAGCATTCATTGATGCAGGTAAAGACGCCGGTTACCCAGAAACACAAGATTACAACGGCTACCAGCAAGAAGGCTTTGGCACCATGCATATGACGGTAGACAAGGGTGTTAGAGCCTCAACCTCTAACGCTTATCTACGTCGTGCATTGAAGCGTTCAAATCTTACCTTGAAAAAAGGCATCGTGGCACGTCGTTTCTTACTTGAAGCACTCGTCGCAAAAGACCAGTCATCAGAAGGTCAATCAGGCCTGAAAGCGGTTGGTGTTGAGTTTGAAAAGTCAGGCAATACCCAAGTGGCCGTGGCGAACAAAGAAGTGATCTCTTCTGCGGGTTCTATTGGCTCGGTTCAACTGCTGCAACTTTCTGGTATCGGCCCGAAAGCGGTACTTGAGAAGGCGGGTGTTGAGCTTAAACACGAACTCAGTGGCGTCGGTGAAAACCTACAAGACCACTTGGAAGTGTACTTCCAATATCACTGTAACGAACCCATCACGCTCAACAGCAAGCTTGGTTTAGTCAGCAAAGGCATGATTGGCGCAGAGTGGATTCTGACTCGCAAAGGCCTTGGTGCCACTAACCACTTTGAATCGTGCGCGTTCATTCGTTCTCGCAAAGGATTGAAGTGGCCAAACATTCAATATCACTTCCTGCCAGCAGCGATGCGTTACGACGGGCAAGCGGCCTTTGATGGTCACGGTTTCCAAGTACACGTTGGGCCTAACAAGCCAGAGAGTCGCGGTACGGTTGCGATCACTTCTGCTGATCCGCATGCCAAGCCAGAGATCATTTTCAACTACATCTCGACTGAACAAGATCGCCAAGATTGGCGCGATTGTATTCGTCTGACGCGTGAGATTTTGTCTCAACCTGCGATGGATGTGTACCGAGGCAAAGAGATTCAGCCGGGTCTAAATATTACTTCTGATGAAGCGATTGACGAATGGGTTAAGCAGAACGTTGAAAGTGCATATCACCCTTCATGTGGCTGCAAAATGGGTTCAGATAACGACCCAATGGCGGTGCTTGATGAAGAGTGTCGCGTTCGCGGTATCGACAGCTTACGTGTTGTCGACTCATCGGTTTTCCCAATCATTCCAAACGGTAATTTGAACGCCCCGACCATTATGGTTGCCGAGCGTGCTTCCGATTTGATTTTGGGTAAGCCAATGCTCAAAGCGCAGGACGTTCCAGTGTGGATTGCACCTGAGTGGCAAGAGAAGCAAAGAATAAATAAACCAGTAAGAGAAGCGTAAGCCTCTGTTATTAGTTCAAAAATAGAAAATAGTTCAAAAATAGAAAAAGCAAAAAGTAACAACAAAAATTAGTCAAAAGTCAAAAGTCAGAAGAACTGCTCTCTATCGGTGTTGATATCGAGCAGAAAAAGGAAAGATAAAAAGGAACCATTATGACGACTCTAAATATTCAGAACATGACCACGAAAACGTTAACAGCACTAGCCATCAGTTCATTTGCATTTGCATTTGGTGCTAACGCTTCTATTGAACCACAACAATGTGAAAACGTACGCTTCGCTGATGTTGGTTGGACAGACATTACCGCAACAACGGCGGTCACTTCAGAGCTACTGAAAGGCCTAGGCTACAAAACAAAAACTGACCTACTTTCAGTACCTGTTACTTACTCTTCAATGGCGAACGGCGATATTGACGTATTCCTAGGTAACTGGATGCCAACTATGGAAGGCGACATCGCTAAGTACCGCGAAGCGGGAACGGTAGAGACAGTGCGTGCCAACCTTGAAGGTGCGAAATACACACTAGCCGTACCAAAATACGTGTACGACTCTGGCGTGAAAAGCTTCGCCGACCTAGCAAAACATGCCGACAAATTTAAAGACCGCATCTACGGTATTGAGCCGGGTAACGATGGCAACCGCTTAATCCAATCAATGATTGATGCTGACGCGTTTGGCTTGAAAGATTTCAGCCTAGTGGAATCAAGTGAAGCGGGCATGGTATCGCAAGTATCTCGCGCTGCTCGTCGTAGCCAGTGGATCGTTTACCTTGGTTGGGCACCGCACCCAATGAACAGCAATGTTGAGATGGAATACCTATCAGGTGGTGACGACTTCTTCGGCCCTAACTACGGTGGCGCGAATGTTTACACCAATGTTCGTTCAAACTACGTGTCTGAATGTGCAAACGTCGGTCAACTTCTGCAAAACCTAGAGTTCACTCTAGAGATGGAAAACCAGTTGATGGAAGAGATTCTTAACCAAAAAGTGAAGCCTGAGAAAGCGGCTCAACAATGGTTGAACAATAACCCTCAACAAGTTGAAGCTTGGTTAGAGAACGTAAAAACGCATAAAGGTGAATCAGCGGCTCAAGCGGTTACTGAATACCTAAAACAAGTTAAAGCTTAGTTTTACCTACCTATCGATCTATTTATCAAAGCTCTATAAATAAAAAAGGTGGGCTTGCCAATTGTCTATTGGTTTGAAGTAGCCCACCCATAATAAAAGGCAATATTGTGAATTTTATTACGGAAAACAAAATCCCTGTTGGTCAATGGATGGAAGCGGGTGTTGATTGGCTAACAATCAATGCAGCAGGATTCTTTGACGCTATTTCGATTTTTCTAGAAACCGTCATTATGTTTTTAGTCGATGTATTTAAGTGGATGCCACCGGCT
Source organism: Vibrio sp. 10N.222.48.A3 (assembly GCF_041475345.1). Taxonomy (NCBI): domain Bacteria; kingdom Pseudomonadati; phylum Pseudomonadota; class Gammaproteobacteria; order Vibrionales; family Vibrionaceae; genus Vibrio; species Vibrio sp. 10N.222.48.A3. Next base: position 5,484 of record NZ_JBFRVX010000523.1, read on the forward strand.
TTACCAATCGTGATGACCGCAGCGATTGCATGGTATTTACACCGTAAACCCTCGCTTGTGATTTTCGTGGTTGCAGCTTTGCTGACTATTTTAAACCTTGGCTACTGGCAAGAAATGCTGGAAACCTTTGTCCTCGTGTTTGCAGCGACAACGATTTCCGTATTAATTGGCGTTCCAGTTGGCATTATGGCCGCGCATCGCCCTTGGTTATATACGGTGCTTAGACCCATTCTTGATTTAATGCAGACGGTTCCAACGTTTGTGTATCTGATTCCGACTTTGGTTTTATTCGGCTTGGGCATCGTTCCTGGCTTAATCTCGACCATCATCTTCGCCATTGCCGCACCAATTCGTTTGACTTACTTAGGCGTCACCAAAGTACCTGAAGAGTTGATTGAAGCGGGTAAAGCGTTTGGTGCGAGCCGCATGAAATTGCTGATGAAGGTCGAATTACCGGCTGCTTTACCAAGTATTATGGCAGGTGTCACTCAATGTATTATGTTGTCGCTTTCGATGGTGGTTATCGCTGCTCTTGTCGGTGCTGACGGGCTTGGTAAACCTGTTGTTCGCGCATTGAACACAGTGAACATCTCACAAGGTTTTGAAGCCGGGCTGGCGATTGTATTAGTCGCTATCATTCTTGATCGCTTGTGCAAAACACCAAACCAGAAGGAAGCATAATCATGTCTAACTCTCAGGAAAAAAAGACAATGGACGCGATTACCATTAAGAATCTCGATGTTGTGTTTGGTGATAAGCCGAAGCAAGCGCTTGAGTTGCTCGATCAAGGTAAAACTCGCCAAGAGATCATTGATGAGACTGGCCAAGTCGTTGGCGTAGATAATGTGTCGCTGACCGTTGAAGAAGGCGAGATTTGTGTGCTGATGGGTTTGTCTGGTTCTGGTAAATCATCTTTGCTTCGCGCAGTTAACGGCTTGAATGAGATCAGCCGTGGCTCATTGGCGATCAAAGATGGAGACAAGCTGGTTGATTTAGGTGAACAGTGCGACGAAGCGACCTTGCGTCATCTTCGTACTCACCGCGTTTCTATGGTGTTCCAAAAATTTGCCCTAATGCCTTGGTTAAACGTGTTAGATAACGTGGCGTTTGGTCTAGAGATGCAAGGTGTCGCCAAAGATGTTCGTCGTGCTAAAGCGCGTGAACAACTTGAAATGGTGGGTTTGGCTGAGTGGGAAACCAAGTATCCGCATGAGCTTTCTGGCGGTATGCAGCAACGTGTTGGCCTAGCGCGTGCTTTTGCGATGGATACCGACATTCTTCTTATGGATGAACCGTTTTCAGCGCTTGATCCGCTGATTCGTGCGCAGTTGCAAGATGAGCTAATTCTATTGCAAAACAAGCTTAACAAAACGATTCTGTTCGTGAGTCATGATTTAGACGAAGCGCTGAAGATTGGTAATAACATTGCGATCATGGAGTCAGGCAAGTTGATTCAACATGGTAAGCCTGAAGAGATCGTACTCACACCAAAAACGGAATATGTGAAAGATTTTGTCGCACACACTAACCCGTTGAACGTATTGAAAGGTCGTTCGTTGATGCAGCCACTGGATTCTTTGAAACAAGAAGATGAAAGTTGGAAGATCTGTGACTCTAAAGACTTATGGATTGAGCAGAGTGAAGGTACTTTATCTGTAAAAGGTGAATCAACTTTAGCGCTTGTTGAGTGGAACGAATCTGACGATTTAACGGCAATCAGCGCGTCGAGTGTGGTAGTGGCAAGCCCAGAGATTGGCATGCGCGATGCGATTAAACTGAAACAGCTAAGTAATCATCCGATTTTGCTGGTGGAAGACAATAAACTGGTCGGTATTTTGGATAACAGTGAATTTTATAATGCGCTTACTGGTAACTTTCAGATGAATACCGCTGCGTAAAATTTCGTTTTTAAGCTTAGCAATTTAGGCTGGTTTTTTATTAGGTAGAGAGGGCTAAATCTCTCTACCTCTATGATTATTAAAATATATTATTCTTTTAGTTTGTATTCTCTGACTCATTATTTTTGCCGTCATTGAAGCTTTGATTCCCCCTTCATTAAGCAAAAGTGCCGTACCACGCAAGTTTAGTGGTATAGAAAAGATTGAGAATAGTATTAACATCAGTACAATGCGGAAAAATCAATGAAGTAAATTATCAATTTACAGTGTAATTCGAGCGATCCTAAGCTGTTCAGTTTGGAAAATCTCATCGCCACGACCCTGTAAAGTCACTCACAGTATATTAGTACAAAGGTCTGCATCTTGGATAAACATGACGAAATCTTGGTCGCTATTCGCCAAATTATTCGCGCTATCGATTTACACTCGAAAAAGCTGAGTAAAGAGTATGGTTTGACGGGCCCTCAATTGATTTTAATGCGCGCAATCCAAGAGATGGGTAATGTGACGATCAAAGAATTGTCTAATCAAACTAATGTGAGTCAAGCGACG
>NZ_JBFRVX010000524.1:0-1381 GCF_041475345.1 Vibrio sp. 10N.222.48.A3
TTAAAACGAACGCCAGAAGATCTTACCTTGATCACCCCCTACTCCAATATCCAATTGTCTCTCGCTGGACAAACCAAACGAAAAAAGGCCTCACAATGTGAGGCCTTTGAATAGGCAAGGTGTCAATAGTTCAGGCGAGTGTTAATAGAACTGTCGAGAGCTATTAGAAATTAGCGTGAGGGCCAAAGACTTCGTAGTGTACGCGTGAGCGATCTACTTTAAGTGCGTCTAACTGCTCTACGATGTTTTTCATGAAACCAACAGGGCCACAGATATAGAAATCACTCTCTTCAAAGCCTTTAGTATCGGAGATAGACGCTAGATCCATTTGACCTTCATGTGTGTTCTCACACGCAGACTCTCCTTTGTTCATGTACCACGTTTTCGCTTCCCAACCTTTATCGGCAACAATATCTTTAACGCGAGTCGTGAAAGAGTGTTGACCTACGTTTTCACAAGCGTGAAGGTACAGTACAGGTTCGTTTTTCTGCTGGTTGTTTAAGAACTCAAGCATTGATTGCATTGGTGTTACACCCACGCCAGCAGAGATAAGCGTTACTGGCTTGCTACGCTCTTGATACATGAAGTCACCCGCTGGGGCATATAGGCTAACTTCATCACCGACAGCAACAGTATCGTGCATGTGATTAGATACTACGCCTTGAGTTTCTTGACCTTGGGCTTCACGTTTCACAGAAATTCGGTACTGCTTGCCGTTTGGCTTGTCTGATAGTGAGTATTGACGGATCTCGCTGTACTGAGCACCTTCAGGTTTCACTTCGATACCAATATATTGTCCTGGCGTATAATCCAGAACGTCACCGCCATCTTTTGGTTGTAGGATGAAGCTTGTTACTAATGCTGATTCTTCAATTTTATCTGCAATTACGAATGCACGTGCAGCTTCCCAACCACCAACAGCTTGCTTGCGCTGTAGGTAAAGTTCAGCTTCACGGTCGATGAATACTTGCGCTAAGAATAGGTAAGCCGCAGTCCACGCTTCTTCTACTTCTGGGGTGAATGCATCAGCAGCTAATTCACGCAGTGTTTCAATTAGGTGAAGACCAACGATTTGGTAATGGTCTGGTTGAATATTAAAGCTTGTGTGTTTCTGTGCAATACGCTCAACCGCTGAGGTTAACGCTGCTAGATTTTCGATGTTCTTTGCATAAGCTGCGATAGCTTCAAACAGTGCAACACCTTGGCGACCTGTTCTTTGATGAGTCATATTGAAGATATCTTTCAATTCAGGGTTATGCGTGAACATGCGTTGATAGAAGTGTTGAGTTAAAGCAGGGCCTGCGCTTTCTAAAAGAGGAATCGTCGATTTGATGATGTTGATATGTAGATTGTTTAGCATTGATTTACTCCGAACACTTAG
>NZ_JBFRVX010000525.1:0-5593 GCF_041475345.1 Vibrio sp. 10N.222.48.A3
TGACGTCACTGGTGTTGAAGGCGATGGGTTAGGAGTTGATGCTCCTCCATCGCCGCCTCCGCCACCACACCCTACCAACGTTAGTGATGCGATTAGTAATGGAATACGTATTGACTGCGACTGAGCCGTATTTTTCTTAAGTGCAGCATTCGACAGACTAGATAAGATAGCATTGTTAAAGTTCCGGCGACCGTTTGTTACTGTCTGTTTAATTGGCATATTCATAATCATTCTCCTAAGGCAAGTAACATTGGTCAGCGGCAGGTGTTTGGAACCAATCGGTGGATTGAGTACCGCCGGATTCAGCAAAGTTCGCAAAGTTTGGATAGGCGGTGACGATATCTACATATTCCAGTGGCCATTGCCATTCCGTGTCTGAAGTAATCAGCAGTGCCCACGGGTGGTTGTCTGCAGTTTTGAAATATTTGCCTGTTGATGGATTGCTGTCATCAACGCCTAGTCCTGCTTCAAAGAGATTAGCGGTATCAAACGCCTCGGTTGGATCTTGGTCTGGCAAGTGCACCTCCCAGCTGCGCCCTGGATGTAGAGGTAGGTTTTCACCATGATAATACCCAGGCGTCGCGAAAATAAATGGGTCGTAAGGCATGTCAGTCCAACTGCCAGTACTCACTCCATCGCCAGCTAAAGTAATCCCGATTTGGAAAGCGAATTGCTCATCTTCTTTACAAGAGCTGATGGTGCGGTAGAAGGTACAACTAGTACTGATTTTCTCTGTAAGGTCGTTAGCAATAACAAAGATTGCCTCGCTACGTCCTTGCTCCAAGTCTAAATCAGTGAACACACCATTGTGCTTCATGTAAGAGCTTCCGCTACTCACTAAGCTTGGGTCTAGATTAGGAAGTCGAACCGCAAAACCATTTCTGTACGAAGCACCTACTGCAGCAAGACGTCCATCGATGGTTGATTTAACGACTTTTCCATCTTTAAGGATCTCGGTAATGCGATACATAATCACAGCATCATTCATGTCGTAATCAGCTTTATAAGGCCAGTTATCTTCATACGCCAAGGTTGCGTAACCAGAAGCACTTGGGAAGTAACGGGCTGTAGCGCCGTCGTTAAGAACATCAACTTGAATATCAACTACCTCACCAGATGTCGAACCACCAAAGTAGCTCAGGTTGGTTTGTTGGCTGAATCTGAAGCGAGCCCAAGTAGTCCCCGTTAGTGCGTTGATATCGACATTTAGGAACAGATCGTTTTCACCAGCATCCAGTTGGTAGTCGGTAAATACTTGCTCGTTAGCACCATCGAAGCTGCCATCTTGGTTCCAGTCAATCCACGCCGAAAGGTAACCGGTTGTTGAAGCTTCAATCACCACTTTTGAATCAAGCCCGGCTTCAAGCGCCGTAACAAAACCGATACCACCGTTTGCCCACTCGTCATCAATGCCAACACTTTCATCCGATTGTGGAGTTACGTAGCCATCAAGGTCGGCATCGGGTGCATCAGTGCCTAACCAAGTCACACCATCAAGTTCATGTCGAGGACCATTGCTGGCGAGTAGGGTTAGGTAGCTGTCTGGCGCATCACCAAAGTCGATGTTGGAATCTTCATCAACAACTGGGGCGTTGGCACAACGAGCGCCATCGTTTTGGCCGGAAGAAGGTCCATTCGATACAAATTCAACGGCTGGAACAATTCCTGCTGCGATATTGCTCGCGTTGTCTGGAGACAGATTGATACGGTAGATTTTCCCGTCTTGATTTCGAGATACGTAGTAATAGCCGTTTACATCAAAATAACCCGCTCCGAATGTACCTAACTCACCAGTATCACCGATGTAAGTTTCGGCACCGGTTGTAGGATTGAAGCTGTATAAGCCTCCGGAGTTATTATCGATACCATATAAAGAACCATCACTTGGGTGGAAAGCGAAATCAGTCAGTTTTACGGTTGCCGGGCTACCAGCTATTTTGTTAACTGTAACAGTCGCGTTTGGGTCGGCGTCTAACGGCGATAGATCAACGGTGAACAAGCCTTTTCCTGTACGGTAAAGGTAATACACATGGTCATAGACATCGCCGACATAGAAAGTGTGATCGGTTGGTAATCCACTGGTATTGATCACTTCTGCTTGGAAATCCTGTCCAAGGCGCACCAAGCGTTTGTTGGTAGTGTCATAGCCATAAATATATCTGTCTTGAAAGTCGAAACCAACACCATTGATATTGGCGTTCATGCCCGTATCGTCTTCTAACAGGGTGGTTGAGCCTGTCACTAGGTTCACGCCCCAAACTTGTACGGGTGTCGATTGGAATAGGTAAGCCTGGCTCGGACAGGTATCGAATGGCGCTGCGTTGGCGACCAAAGGCGCACTTAATAGCAAACTTAACGTTGTAATTCTCATATCTACATCCTTGTCATAGAAGGTCTAGATACTTTTACAAGTTACGTGCCACTTTTAAGTTGTTGATTTTTATTGTTTATATTCTAAACTGCTGAGATGTGCAATATATTCTCAAAATGAGAATTCAAATGAAACTAATATTTTATAGATCATTTCAAATTGATAAATCGATTTGAGAAGCTGATGTTGAGACCTAAAAAAGCCCTGACTTTTAGTCAAGGCTTAGGCTGTCGATTAGAGGGGGGATATGCTTAGTCTATCCGCACACCGAGCAATTAGGCATCTTCATTAAATTCATTTCACGCCAGCTGTGAGACATGGCATCGAGAATTAAAAGTTTGCCTTGCTTTGGTTGTCCAAACTTAGCAATAACTTTGATAGCTTCCAAAGCCTGAGCTGCGCCCACCATGCCAACTACCGGTGCCATCACACCGGCTTCAACACAGCTTAGTGCAGCGTTGCCGAATAGAGCACTCAAGCACTGATAACACGGTGCGTCAGTATCTTGATAAGTGAATACGCTGATCTGGCCTTCCATACGAATAGCAGCACCAGAAACTAATGGTGTTTTCGATGCGTAGCACAAGCGGTTCAACTGATTACGTGTTTCTACGTTGTCACTTGCGTCGAGAACAAGCGAGTGAGTTTCAATCAACTTGCCAAGAGCTTGGTCATCAAGCCTGTGGTCGACAGTTTCAATTGTCAGATGAGGGTTCAATACCTGCAGCGACTCAGCGGCAGAATTGACTTTCTTCTTACCAATGTCAGCATCGGTGTGAAGGACTTGTCGTTGCAAGTTAGAAAGCTCGACAATATCATCATCGATCAGTGTTAGCTTACCAATGCCCGCAGTCGCAAGGTATTGAGCGGAGGCACAACCTAAGCCTCCAGCCCCTAATACTAAGATTGAGCTCTGCTTTAGTGCTTCTTGGCCTTCAAAATCAAACTGCTTAAGAATGATTTGACGGTTGTAGCGAAGCATCTCTACGTCAGACAGTATTTCCATCAGTAAGCCTCGTTAGTAAAGCGTCGAGTTAAACAGTTGGATCTGAACCGTTTCACCGACTTCAACACGGCCGCGTTCGCGCTCTAGTACCACAAAGCAGTTTGCTAAACTCATTGAGCGGAAAGCGCCAGAGCTTTGGTTACCCGTTGTTTCTACCACAAATTGACCGTTTTCAATCGAGTAAATGCCACGCTGGTAATCAGTACGGCCTGGGCCTTTTTTGAATGCAGACTTGGTGATAGCAGGAATAGATTCCGGAGCTGTCCACGCTGTGTGACCAGCCAATTTAGCAAGCATAGGTTGAACCAAAACATACATGGTCATCATCGCCGATACTGGGTTACCCGGTAGGCCGCAGAACCACGCGTTATCCAACTCACCAAATGCGAACGGTTTACCGGGTTTGATAGCTAGCTTCCAAAAACCGATTTGCCCCAGTTCTTCAAGAATGTCTTTCGTGTAATCAGCTTCGCCAACGCTTACGCCGCCAGAAGTCACAACCACGTCTGCTATTTGCTGTGCTTTCTCGAACGTCTCTTTAAGCGTTGCAGTGCAATCTGGGGTGATGCCTAGGTCTATAGCTTCACAACCAAACGCTTCAATTAGTGGCTTAATGCCGTAGCGGTTGCTGTCGTAGATCTGACCGTCTTCAAGCGGTTGACCTAGTGGCTTTAGCTCATCGCCGGTAGAAAAGAACGCGACTTTAGGCTTCTGTAACACTGTCACGTGGCTCACACCCAGCGAAGCAATCATTGGAATGTCACGAGGTGTTAAACGTTCACCGCGGCTAAGAACGATATCACCTTGTTTGATGTCATCACCAGTAGGGCGAATGTTATTGTTTAGCTTGATGTCGTCTTGTTGAATCTCAATACCAGCCTCAGTTTCGGCCGTATTTTCTTGCATGATTACGGCGTCACAACCCTCAGGGATCTTTGCGCCAGTCATAATGCGAATACAGGTGTTGCTTGGCCATTCACCTTCGAACGGTTGGCCTGCAAAAGATTTGCCTGCTAATGGTAGTACTTTACCGTTCTCTAGGTCTGCTAAGCGCAGTGCATAGCCATCCATTGCTGAGTTATCAAAAGGAGGTACGAAAATAGGGGAAAGAATATCTTCAGCAAGGACATAACCTAATGCTTCAGCAAGAGGTAGAGATAAAGTCGTTTGGATTGGTTTGATTGGTGATAGCAGCTTATCTAGTGCTTCTTCAATTGGCATTAAGCCCGGAGCGTCGCAACAGCCCATGATTGAAATCCTTTGGTCGTTATTATTTTGATTTAGTGGTTGGCAATGGTGACTCAATAATTATCAAATCACGGTTGTTCGCCAACGAAATTGCAGCCACTTTAGCATAGTTTAAGCCCCGTAAATAATGACCTCCCTTAAAATATGGGTGTATTTAATCAAAATTCCGAGTATCCTTGTTTGCCATCCAGAAGGGGTATTAAAAGAGGAAGTTCAATGTCAGGTCTTAGCGAATCAGCGAAGTTGGTTAAAGATGCGCTAGCAAGCCGCGGATTAGAGACACCAATGCGTCCTAACCAGGTTAGCCGAGAAGAGAAAAAGGAACGAATCGAACACCATATGCGTGAGATTCTAACTCTCCTTGAACTTGATCTTGCAGATGACAGTCTGGAAGAAACACCACAACGCATTGCAAAAATGTATGTGGATGAGATTTTCTCTGGTTTGGATTACGCCAATTTCCCTAAAATCACCGTGATCGAAAACAAGATGGGTGTTCGTGAAATGGTTCGTGTAAAAGACATTACCGTCACCAGCACATGTGAGCATCACTTAGTCACCATTGATGGTAAAACCGCAGTCGCTTACATTCCTCAAGGTAAGATCATTGGTCTTTCGAAGATCAACCGAATCGTTCGTTTCTTTGCTCAACGTCCTCAAGTTCAAGAACGTATGACGCAGCAAATCCTTGTAGCATTACAAACGCTGCTAGAAACGGATGATGTTGCTGTAACCATGGATGCGGTTCATTACTGCGTGAAATCTCGTGGTGTAATGGACGCAACCAGCGAAACAACAACAACAGCTCTGGGGGGTATTTTTAGATCAAACCCAGCAACGCGCCATGAGTTCTTACACGGCCTGCGTTAGAACTAAACCTATTCAGATAAAAAAACGGAGCATTATGCTCCGTTTTTATTGGTTGCTTCATAAGCCTACAGATTTACTATTTTCTTAAACTCTTCCTC
>NZ_JBFRVX010000526.1:0-2516 GCF_041475345.1 Vibrio sp. 10N.222.48.A3
ATCTATAAGTTAAAGCTCAATTTCAGTGATGAGTGGTGATTGTTTAAGGAAGTGCTTACATCTAACCACAACGATTTCACGGTATCGGTTTAAATAAGGTAATTGTGAATCAGAAGTAGGAGTGACGAGAGATATAGCATCATCAATGTTGTTTATAATGTCATTTGCGATCTTTACTAGGCTCTGTTGAAGCAATTTTGGTGAAATACCACAATCGTCAGCAAACTCTACAAGTTGGTAGGCATTAATAGAATCTGAGTCAAATTCATCCCCAATTGCCATCGCAAGATCCTGCTCAAATTCAGGGTACATCCTTACATTGACTAGATCGTAAAGTGGCGTTGGTGTTAAGCCCGATTTTTGGACAAAGAAACTGAAGTTTTTGCCATGTGCATCTGCGTTATAAATGCAGAGATTGAACATTGCCCACTTTAGGATCGCTAGTTTTGCCGCTAATGGGTTTTCACATTGCTCTGTTACCGAAAAAAGTCGGGTGAAGCTGACACCATCACGAATATGACTGACATCTCTTTGTTTACCTAAGTTTCGTTCATACTTTCTATCGACACCTAGGTTACAAGCTTGACAGGCATCGATCATATGCCTTCGTTTCACACTTGTTGAGCTAAATAGCTTTCGATCAAATCTCTCTACAATTAAGGCTGGAAATTGGTCAAAATACCGCAACTCAACATCAGCAACATCTAGTTCAACTAGCTTCGCTAACTTCATCGTCACAAATTCATTTATGACAAGGTGTTGTTGGTCATTTTTTTCGAACTTCACAATATGAGTTGAGCATAGTTCACCCTCTCCAAACCCTAAGTTTCCATCGATAGATAAAACGTTGAGCTTAGATTGAACCCCCGCTACTGATAGTCTTGGTTTTCCTTCCCATATTTCTAAATACCAAAGCTCAGGGTCAGATAGTTTCTTAATTAATTCACTATCGTTGATTGGGTTGAAAGAGGTTTCAGTTTGAACTGGAGAAACACCTTCAGATAAGAACATCATTGCACCTGATGTATCTGTTCCAATACCACCAACTTGTGCAAATACGTTTGAACGTGATACGCCAAGAAAGTCGATCAAATAATCTAACCCTTTATTTTCAGGGAGCAAATTCTGTAAGAACCTCCTGATATTGACTGATGGTATATCAGAGTTAAATGGAAGGTGTGGCGATATGGGAAACCCATTATCAATCCAATCTTGCTTGTAGATTACAGATAGAGCATCACTTTCTTTACTCAGTGATAGTTTGCCTATGACTTGCTGGCTATAGACTATATCGAGGATGTATTGATTAGACCCAGACGTCATTACCTTTCTCCTGTGATGAGACTGAAGCATCTAAGTCTTGCCATGGTTGTATCGATATCTTTATTCCTAGAGCAGACACAACTTTCATTAAAGAGGTTAGTTTAATATCGGAGCTGCCTTGTTCAATTTTTATGTAGGTTTGTTTTGAAACACCAGAAAGCAATGCTGCATCTTGCTGGGTGATTTTACTTTGAGTTCTTTTTGCTTTGATCGCCTCACCAAGTAGTGATGGTGTGAACACCTGGCTTAGATCTGGTGACTCAGTTGCTTTTACTTTCTTAACCATAGAACCTCCATATAGCATGATGCAATAAAGTATGTCTTAGTAGACTTTTAAATTATTTATACGTAGATTTTAAATAAAAGTCTATTAAAGTTCACTTTTATGGTGAATACATTGAGTTATCACATAAAAGTCTACAGTAGTGAGCTTTTATGCTTACAAACTTGGCGATCTTATTAAAAGTCTAATGTGATTTACTTTATGTAATGAAAGAACAATAGAAAACTCAAAGCCATGGGGCTTTGAGATACCTAAAGTATGGCTAACTCTCTATCGGAACCTTAAGGTGGTCGTTCAAGTATTGTGTGTAATACAAAGGCATTACAACATTGTCTTGCTCTCACTTCTTGTTTCAACCTTTACTGTCAGATCTAAGGCTTGAATGATTTTAAACATGGTAGAGAGCGTGGCTTTATCTGGTCTAGTTTCAAAGTTAGAAATGGTAGCTTGCTTTATGCGACTCTCTTTGCCACTTCGAACTGAGTCCATTTATTTTTTGCGTATTAGCAATGAAGTACTGGCTAATTGTTGTGGGCTATAAATCACAAGTTGTCATTTCATATTATGAGGTTTGATCCCCATAGAGGATATTGGCCGTGCTATCCCAACAAAGGGATATATATAACTTTATACCTTGCAGGGGATAATCAAAGCCTTTGGCTTTAAAGAGGCATTGCAAGAAGGTGGATACCAGCCTTTATTCGTTCTGTGGCTAAGTTCTTCTGCGATTAGTGATTATCTGTGCGGGTAAGGTGATGGCTGTACGTAAGTAGATCAAATATGCCACACAAAAGTTAATTGGAAATACTGACTTTGAAACGTATGAGATGGTTCGAAACTAAAGTCATGGGAATCAAAAGCACTTTACACCGTGCGTCACCCTGTGAGTGAAAGGTAGCGCGTTTAGTAC
>NZ_JBFRVX010000527.1:0-1743 GCF_041475345.1 Vibrio sp. 10N.222.48.A3
ACATTATATATAGCAAAAAGATGACCGCAACAAAAAAATCCTTACCCTCAATGAGGATTCGCGACTAATTAGTTAACGTTTGCGCAAACTGATCTATAAATGCGCAAACTCACAGATAAAACAGCGATAACCGCTTTATGAAACACGAACGCAAAAGTTCAGATGTAAAAAAGCAGCACTCATTGAGCACTGCTTTTATAAAGCATCCAGATTGATTAAGCGTTTTTGAACGCTTTCATTGCTTGAAGATGTTGAGAGATCTTTTTGAATTTATGACTCTCTTTCTCATCCCAGATTACGTCGTAGTAATCTTCTAGCGCGGCAGCGGTTTTGGTATTGTCGTGGATTTCATCTTCACGAGACAACACTACCAAACAGCGTCCTTTGTTTTTCATACGATACTGAGCAACACATTTAGTTGCGATGTCTTCGTATTCTTCTGGACGGTCAATTCGACCCACCATGTTATTCTCAGGATGCAGATTAGGGTTGAACACCACCTGCTTAATTCCACATAAGAAACCAATACGCTCAGACCAAAAACCACCTAAACCTACACCACAAATAATGGGATGCGGATCATCGGATTGCTCTATCACCTTATGCACTTCTTTAAGCAGATGCTGCATATCGTGTTTTGGATGCAAAGTACTGTAGTTGATGAAACGAACGTCATCATCAATGAATTGCAACTGCAGTATTTTTTCGTGATTGCCCGGGCTTGTTGAGTCGAAGCCGTGTAGATAGATAATCATTGTACCTCCCCCATTGAATATTGGTACGTTTTGATCAATCTAACACGAAAAACAAGGTTTTAAAGGGAAGACCTCTGAAATTATATTTTTCACTTCCTAAACGTGATCATAGCTACATAAAGTGTGACTAAGAGCCTCTGCTTCACGCAGATAACTGTCATCGCCCCATAGCTGATGAGCAAGTAAATACCACAGCATTGCCATCATTTGGCTTCTTGGTAACCAGGCTTCTACTCCGTCAAGCCAAGATTGGGGATCATGGATACCTCTTAGCTGACAGTACTTATTAACAGCTTCTATAACTGGTAATCGGGCAACAGCAATAGTCAGCGTAAGATCAAGCCTTGGGTCTGCTAGCGCTGCGTATTCCCAGTCAATGATCTTAATCCCATCTTGATTCTTCACAAGGTTATAGCCACCGAGATCAAAATGACACAAAGACAGGCCTACACTTGGGATACTTGGAGCCACGCGCCACTCTTGATAAATCTTGGTGCAGGTTTCAGTCTTATGAACCGCATCAAGCTGAAGCCAGTAGTGGTCAACTCGAGCCGTATAGCTGAACGGTTGGAGCGGCAGTCGCGCAGTATTAACCAAATGCACTGAGATCAGCGTCTTCAGTAAATCATCCTGCTCGAGTCCTTCGTACAACGTCTCACCCGCGATCCATTCAACCAGTAAGCCTTGCTCATTGACCACTATCGGACTTGGTCCGATATCTAGACGCTCAATAGCAGACAGTACTTGATACTCTTCATGGCGAGAGATGAAGAACGCTTTGGTGATGGGGGTAATTGGACGCCAAACATACGCGGTGCCATCGGCTAAAACCAATTTCCAACATCGATTAGTCAACCCACCTGTCAGTGTCTGTGCTCTGATTGGAGGCTCAGAAAAGTAGCCATCAAGAGAACTCAAACTGGTATCAAGAAGCTTTGCTTCAGACCAAGAAAAAATCGCCATATTTACTCCCTATAAACGTCTTAAC
>NZ_JBFRVX010000528.1:0-10356 GCF_041475345.1 Vibrio sp. 10N.222.48.A3
CCTGAAGATAGGCGTTCCATTGATGTTTGTTGAGCGCTGTTTGCACTGTTTAGGTAACGTTGTGCTGTCATTGCTGATACGTTGGTATTTACATTCACTGCCATGGTGATTTCTCCAATTGATTTTCCGGTATAGCGGTTTCCGACGTCTCGGAAAACCAAGTAGTTATCTCTAAGTTACTTTTAATAACGGCGTGAATGCTGAAACCTTTAGAAAAAAAGCAACAAAATTAAAGAAATAGCGAGAAAGGATAAGAAAGCGTGACTGGCAGTGAAATTATCAAAAAAAGATGAGAAAAAGGCTAAAGTTGTCGAAACGTCAGCCGGGGGAAATATTGTGTTTTAATTAACCAAAGGACTTTAGTTAACCGAGAATACCTTTATAAGAATTAACCTAATTTATTAGCCTAGCAGCGTTAAAGCTAAGTTCGGCGCTTGCTTAGCTTGAGCTAAAATAGTGGTACTGACTTGCTGCAGTATTTGTTGTTTGAGCATTTGAGTGGTTTCTTTGGCGTAGTCTGTATCTTTGATTCGACTGTTTGATGCCCCCAAGTTCTCATGAACATTTTCAAGGTTATTAATCGCATGGTCAAAGCGGTTTTGCATCGCCCCGAGTTCAGAACGGTGACTATCAACATACTTCATCGCTGTATCCAAAATAGACACGGCGCGCTGTGCTCCACCAACATCAGTGACATTAATATCATCGACTGACTCGTAATAACCCGCCGACATCGAAAGCTCACTGGCTAACGAGCCTGAGAAAGAGATCGTGCCTGCCGTGTCTTCGCCTGACATATAGATCTGAAGCTGCCCTTCATCATTGACGGAAGCCGAAACCAGATCCGTTTGACCATTGATATAAGTCGCTAGCTCTTCAATGTCATCGCCCGCCTTGGCATTAATGTTGATCTCTTGAGGCTGACCAAAACGATCGGTAAACGCCATCGTCATATCTGTCTGGTTGGATTTAACTTCCCACGAGTCACTTGCCATGCCATTGGCAACATAGCTAAAGCCGCCCATGTTGATATCATCGGTGCGCATGTTTTTCAAACCTATATGCACCGCCTCACCAGAGCTGCCACCGATTTGAAATGACGAGCTACCAAAGCTGCCGTTAAGGAGCTTTTTCCCACCAAATGACGTGGTTTCCGCAATTCGGTTCAACTCATCATTTAAGGCGGTTACTTCTTCTTGAATAGCCGTCCTTTCTGATTGGCTATTCGAACCATTAGTCGCTTGCAGTGACAGGTCTCGCATGCGTTGCATGATATTGGTGGTTTCATTCATCGCCCCTTCTGCTGTCTGCATAATGGAGATACCGTCGTTAGCATTTCGAACCGCAACATCGATGCCGCTCATCTGTGCTTCTAATCGATTAGAGATTTGTAAGCCAGCAGCATCGTCTTTTGCACTATTAATACGACTCCCTGAAGCCAAGCGCTCCAAAGATTGGTTCAGCATGTTATTGGCATTAGAGAGATTCCTCTGAGCCACTAATGCTGAAACATTCGTATTCACAGTTATAGCCATAGACCTTCACTTACAAAAAGATGAATAAAACTTACGATTGCTCTTGTATCGACCTATTTATATAAAACTTTAAAAAAAAGGAGCCATGAGGCTCCCTTTGTTTATTCTATTTGAGACGACTTACTTAATCGTTAGTGTACTCAACATCTCAGCTGAAGGAGCAAAGTAGTAAGCGCCAGTAACGGCTTTAGTAAAGCGAAGCAGTTGGTCTGTTTTGCCATCTGTTTCGCCGTACATACTCTCTAGCATCGCATCGAAATTATGACGAACATTACAGTAAGCGATGAACAGTAAACCGTGATCGCCTGTTGCTGTGCCGTAAGGTAGGCTATGACGAACAATTTTAAGGCCCTTGCCTTCTTCTTTGATATCCACACGACCAACGTGAGACGCCGCTGGAACATCGTCTAGCTCGATCGAATCTGGCTTGGTACGGCCAACCACTTTCTCTTGTGCCGATACGTTTAATCTATTCCAAGCTGGCAGGTTATGCACAAAACGCTGCACCATTACGTAGCTACCACCTGCGAATTCACCTTCAGGCACAATCGCCACTTCAGCACGCTGCGCGTCTTTCGGGTTTTCAGTGCCATCAACGAAATCAGTCATGTCACGTGAGTCTAGGAAACGGTAACCGTAAGTTTCATCTACTACTTCAACGTCTGCCGCTACTTCAGATAGCAATTTACGTAGGATGAAGAAGTGTAGGTCATGTCGGTTTGAATGACAGTGAATCAGAACATCAGACAGTGTGCTCGGTGCTGTGATATCACCTTCACCAAGCGCAGGAAAATCAATTAGATCAGAGGGAGCAGCGTGCTCGAACTTATCCCAAAAAGCTTTTGAGAATGCTACCGACGCCGTTAGGTTCGCATCAGGTTGAGTTTGGTTTAGCTCGTCGATTAGAGTCGGAAGCTTTTGAATTTCTGCTAGTACATTAGCAGTATTAGCGTTCACTTTAAGTTGAACGTAAAGAGCGAAAGGCCCAGCTTCAGGCAAAATAGCACTTTGAACGTTAGGCTGCTCATTTGAAACATTAAGCATAGATTATTCCTTCCAGTTTTAGCTTCTAAGTATAATTGTGAATGGTACAAATGTTTTGATGAGAATCAGTCTTCGTGCTCAACCACTTTAAAGCAATCCCTAGCGGCATGGCTATTGGTTAAATAAAGCGCTAACCAGAGGAGCAATAATAGGGTGATAGCATTTGACCAACGGAACCATCCGTTATCCGAATAGATTAGATAAATTGTGTGGGAGCCCTGTGCCAAGATAGCCATCATGGTAACCCAACGTCCCCATGACACGACTTTGTTAAGGCGCTTTCTATCTGGAGATCTTAGTCCAAATAACCACATCAATAACAAACTAGGGACACTCAACGCAATCCCGACATAAAACATCTGGTGGTCTGGATAGATGGTCTCAAGAATATCCGTTCCCGACTCTCGGCTTGCGCCCGCAACAATGAAAACGACCAAAGCTTTCGCAAGAAACAGCCAACCTAACCATAATAAGATTGGGGCTTTCAAAAAGCCGTGTTTATCGTATTGTTCTATGGAGTACCGCACAACTCTCACTTTCACTTGTTTTCAAACCAACACTTTAACGCAAATCATTCATACTTAACTAGGTTTGCGTTATCTTATTGGTTAATCCGTTTTAATTGTCGAACTCAGTATGAAAAAGAAAACTAATACACCGTCTGTTGAATCTCAACAAGAAGCACTGAAGATAGCCAAAGCGACGCAAAAGCCAGCTCAAACCAAAGAACAAACAAAATTAATTGCTCAAGGTATCGAAAAAGGCATCGCACTTTACAAGAAACAGCAAAAAGAACGCAGCCGCCAAGCCGATAAAGCAAGAAAACGCGTAAAGAAAGAGAAGCAAACTCAACAAACTAATCTAGACGAAGAGAACAATGTAGACACAATTGTTGAAACAACATCAAATCACGCCAGCAAATTGCCGTGGTTACTATTGATCGCAAGCTGGGTAGGTTTCGCGATTTATTTGATGAAATAGCAGGATAAATGTATGAAAAAGGAATTAGTCGCTTTAGCTATGACAGGCATATTAGTCGGGTGCACGACACCGACAACAGTCCCACATAGCAAATCTGACCAAGTACAAATGGATTACCACGGACTGATTGATATCAACGAGTGCGAATATAAAGGGGAAGTCACCGGCAGCGAAGGCCATTGGTATAGTTATCTGTTTTACCCGAACGACACTCTGATTCAAGGCGCAATGAATGAGCTAAAGTCCAATGCTATTGGATTAGGTGCGGACACCGTAATTTTCACACTTCCCCAAGATTTTGCGACTTCCGTAACCATGTTGGGCACCGCTTATCGGTGTCGCTAATTCGACTTATCGGTAATCGGTAATCGGTAATCGGTAAGGAGAAGAAAGAAGAAAGAAGAAAGCCAGCTTTCGCTGGCTTATGCACTAAATCCAAGGCTTGTTGCTATATCGCCTTTACGCTGGATAACCCATTGACTGTCAAATGGCCCCCAGTCGGATAATTGGTAATAGCCATCATTATGACGTCGCCCATCTTGAACAAACATAAGTTCAATACCGATCCCCGGTAACGCCTTGAGTACATCTTGAATAGTACGACGAGGCCACCCCGTTTTTTCGATGAGTTTAGGCACATTTGGCCTATCAAGGCTTTCCACTAACAATGCTAAATATAGCCGCCTTGCAAAAACAGGACTCAACTCCATTGACACCTCCTATATATGTGCAACTCAATTATTTCTTTTTTTGCTGACAACATGTTGAGGCTGATCAATAAGTCTCCAATAGTGACATTTTCTTACTGTTTTTTTTCACTCTATGAAATATTCCTCACTCTATTTTGTCTGAATTGCCGCTTCCTGATAGGATTCAACTCATAACAACGAAATAAAATCACCCAAAGGAAGAATAATGACTATCACTATGTTTGGCATTCCGAATTGCGACACCATCAAAAAAGCAAAAAAATGGCTCGAAGCTGAAGGTATTGAGTTCGAATTTCACGATTATCGTAAACAAGGCATCACCGAAGAGTTGGTAACAAGCTTCTGTTCAGATCTTGGGTGGGAGCTTGTGTTAAACAAACGTGGTACGACTTACCGCCAATTTTCTCAAGAGCAAAAAGACACATTAACGGAAGAAAAAGCCGTAATTCTGCTTGTTGAACAACCAGCAATGATCAAGCGCCCTATCTTGAAAGTCGATGGCAAGCTTCATATTGGCTTCAAAGCTGATCAATACGCTGCTATTTTTGCGTAATCAGCTGTATTAGAACAGATAACAAAGCGTTGAACTTCCCCTGTTCAACGCCTGAAATTAATGACTAGACGTTTAATTTAAACAAGGAACTCAAGGATGACAGACAGCCCAACTTTGGCTCTGGCAAAAGACCTAATCAGCCGTCAATCGGTAACACCAGAAGATGCAGGCTGCCAAGACCTGATGATTGATCGCTTAAAAGCGCTAGGTTTTGAAATCGAAGTGATGGTATTTGAAGATACGACGAACTTCTGGGCTCGCCGTGGTACCGAAGCCCCCCTATTTGCTTTTGCTGGTCACACTGATGTTGTACCTGCAGGCCCAATTGAGCAGTGGAACACTAAGCCATTTGAACCGACTATCGTAGATGGTTTCCTACACGGTCGCGGCGCGGCAGATATGAAAGGTTCTCTGGCTTCAATGGTTGTGGCTGTAGAACAGTTCATTGCTAAGCACCCTGATCACACAGGCTCAATCGGTTTCCTTATCACGTCAGATGAAGAAGGCCCGTTCATCAACGGGACAGTGCGCGTTGTCGAAGCATTGATGGCTCGTGGTGAGAACATCGACATGTGTATTGTTGGCGAACCATCAAGTACTGAGTACGTAGGTGATGTCGTAAAGAACGGCCGTCGTGGTTCTATCACTGGCGATCTAACGATTAAAGGCACACAAGGTCACGTTGCCTACCCTCACCTTGCGAACAACCCGGTACACAGCTCTCTGCTTGCGATCAATGAATTGGCGACGACCGAGTGGGACAAAGGTAATGATTATTTCCCACCAACCAGCTTCCAGATCCCAAATGTAAGTGCGGGCACTGGCGCATCAAACGTGATTCCTGGTGAATTTAATGTTCAGTTTAACCTTCGCTTTAGCACTGAGTTAAACAACGATATCATCGTTGAAAGAATCACAAATACACTCGACAAATACGATTTCGAATACGATTTAAAATGGACATTCAATGGCGACCCGTTCTTAACCGACGCAGGCTCGTTGCTTGATGCTATTGTCGATGCAGTAGGTCACGTGAATGATGTTAAGCCGGCACTGCTTACCACAGGTGGTACATCAGACGGACGCTTTATTGCGCGCATGAAAGGACAAGTGGTAGAACTAGGCCCTGTTAATGCAACCATTCACAAGGTTAACGAGTGCGTGAAAGTGGCTGATTTAGAGAAACTAACTGACATGTACGAAAGAACATTAGTGAACCTGTTCGCTAAGTAGTTTTTTCATCAGCGATTCATAGCATCTAATTATTGAGAGACACGTTATGACACCAGAGCAGCTAACCGGACAATCAGATTCTCATCTAGAACCTAGCCTCATTGGCAGCAAAACCTTCTTGGTTCACAGTGAGGTCAAAGATGACCTAAACGATTTGATTGAAGCTGCTCAACTCGCGGGTTTCAAAATGGAGATTGCCAGTGGCTTTCGCGACTATGAAAGGCAATCTCTGATTTGGAACCGTAAGTTTTCTGGTGAAGCACCAATATTAGACTCAGAAAGCCAACCACTTGATGCTTCAAGACTCAGTGAACATCAAAAGTTGTCAGCGATACTGAGGTGGTCTGCACTGCCTGGGGCGAGTCGTCACCATTGGGGTTGTGACTTTGATGTCTTTGCTCGTAATCACTTACCTGAAGGCACACAGCTGCAACTGGAACCATGGGAATACCTTACTGGCCACCAGCAAGCGTTTTACCAATGGCTTTTTGCCAATGCATCTCAATTTGGGTTCTTCTTTCCGTACAGCCAAGACCTCGGCGGTGTGGCGATCGAACCATGGCATATCAGCCATCGAAAAGTATCGGAGTTGTGTTTATCACAGTTATCTCCCACTTTACTTGGCAAGCAACTCCAATCTAAGCCAATATTAGGGTATGAAATTATTGCGGAGCAGCTAGACGAGATCTATGCGCGCTTCGTGGCGAATATCAGTCATTAGGAGCGCTTATGTTAGAGTGGCTTACAAACCCTTGGGTTATCATCATCATCGTGGTTAGCGTTGTGGTGGGTAATATTGCTGCGCTCAAACAGACCGCTAATATGGATCTGACAGGTCGTAACAAAACAGAAAAAGACTTAGACAAGCTCAATCAATTGGATAAACAGAACCAAGAAAAAGCTCAAAAAGATGAGTCTACTGACAGCAAAAGCACTTAGCGTAAAGTCCTTGATACGCTAGCCCCAACAAGTCAGGCGCGTGTTACCCCTTGTTAGCGAAATGACAACATAAATTGACAACACGCACATAAAACACTGACTAACAAACATAAAACACTGACTAACAAACATAAAAAAGAGGACATTGTATGTCCTCTTTTTTTTCTTCTAAATTTGCTCAGTGCTTATTCAGATTTTGCTTCTTTCTTGTCTTTGGTTTGGTCTGCAACGTGTGCTAATACCGGTACCATTGACTTAAGTAGCTCTTCTTCTACAGGCTTACCTGTTGCATCCGTTACGTTAATCGATGTACGGTTGCCAAGATCACCAAATAAGAAGGTGTAAGTACCTGGCGCTAAGTCAATAGGCTGTAGGCCAATCTCTTCCCAGAATTCATCATCTGGCGCGGCATACTTAGCTTTCACTGTACCTTGAGACTGGTTACGCTCTTCAAGTTCGAAGCCCATCGTCGGTAGCAAGGTAGGTAGACGTTGCCACAATACATTGTATGGTGTACGAGCAATGATCACAGGGAAACCACTGCGGTCCGAACCCATTGAGATAGGAATGCGTTTCACCAACTCTTGCGCTTTCAACGCAGCTTCAGCACGAAGGTTGGCATCGTATTTAGCCATCACTAGATTCGTTAAGAACGCGTTGTAACGCTCTTTATTGGTTGCCGATACTGGTTTCTCTTCAGAACCTTCACGCCAATCAATCAGATTAATCTTGAAGCCATGGCGATTGTTCGCTTGGAAACGAGAGAGAGAATAGCGGCTACCAATCTCGACTTCTTCATCTTCAGAAACCCAAGTTACCCAATCGGTCTCAATATCGCTATCTGATTGTTCAAGAATGCCAATGCCACGCTGAGTTAGCATATCTACAGCCGTTTGCCATACTCGGTCAGCCTCTTCAGCACGAAGGAGCCATAACGTCACTTCACCATTTTGACGCTCAGTACGAGCACCTGGGATCAGTTCAAGAACCTGTTGAGGAGGACGAATATCCACTTGACGACCGGTACCACCACTGAATTCACCGTTTGGGATATCAAAGTTTGGGTAAAACTGAGGCTGAGCATCTTCAGGCAATTGCCATTGTGAAAACTCAGGTGTTTCTAAGTATTCAAAATCATCTTTGGCTTGGCGACGTTGAGTCGGGCTGCCAGAACATGCTGTAAGAACGAAAACAGCCAGTGAACCGATCACTAGCTGGTGAGAATACTTCATTTATACTCCTAAATGCCGAAGGTTCGCTTCGGCATTGCTTTATACGTTTTTAGTAAATGCACGCTTCAGTCATTGCTTGAGCAACAACAGGTTGAGCTGGTTTTGACAGTTCAGTCAGTGGTAGACGTAAGCCACCTTCAGCAATCAGACCCATTTTGTGAACCGCCCATTTTACGGGAATAGGGTTAGACTCAACGAACAAATTCTTATGTAGAGGCATCAAACGCTCATTGATCGCTTCAGCTTCCTCAAACTTGCCTTCCTTCGCTAGCTTGAACATAGTCGCCATATCAGCAGCTGCAACATTGTTCGTTACAGAGATCACACCATCGCCACCACGCTTAACAAATTCAAGACCAGTTAAGTCATCACCACTTAGTAAGATAAAGTCTTCGCCACAAAGTTCACGGTGAATTGCAATTCTTTCGAGATCACCCGTCGCATCTTTAAGTGCAACGATGTTTTCGATCTCGGCAAGGCGAGCAACCGTTTCTGGCAACAAGTCTACCGCAGTGCGACCAGGTACATTGTAAAGGATCTGTGGAACGTCACTGACTTCAGCAATTGCTTTGTAATGTTGGTACAAACCTTCTTGAGTCGGTTTGTTGTAGTACGGCGTTACGCTCAGGCAACCAGCAATACCAGAACCATTGAGCAAACGGCTGAAAAGTACAGATTCGTGAGTTGCGTTTGCACCCGTACCAGCGATAACAGGAATACGGCCATCAGCAAATTCAACGACCTTATTGACGACTTTGACATGCTCTTCAATAGTGAGTGTTGAAGACTCACCAGTTGTGCCAACCGCAACCAGACCATCACTACCTGCTGCAACATGGTGATCAACTAACTTTTTAAGGCTGTCGAAATCCACTTCACCATCTGTATTAAATGGTGTAACTAGCGCAACGATACTTCCTGAAAACATGTCTATCTCCCTTAATTTATTCTTTTTGCATGTTACTGTAAGCCAATCAATAAACACAAGACATTAAAGTGGCTTACCAGCAACATCTGCAGTAAATATTGTCGTATGTTTGAGGTAAAACGACTTATAACGGCGTTCGACCTAGAATTTGGGTAACCTACACTCAATCTAGCGAATAGCTCTGCACTCGATGTCAGTAACAAGTAAGCAATGCTCTCACGCCACTCTTTGAATTTTGAACACTCTAAATATTCCTATTACTTGTTACATATTTGAAGCAAAGTGCCTCATAAAAGCCCCAAGCACACACTTATTCCTCTAGCTAACTGTGCTAACATGCATGAATCAATGGAATATAAGAGACGTGATTTTATGACTCAACATCTAGTAATCACAGCTGTGGGCACAGATCGCCCAGGTGTATGCAACCAAGTGGTTCATTTAGTCACCCAATCAGGCTGTAACATTATTGATAGCCGTATCGCTCAATTTGGCGAAGAATTTACGCTTATCATGCTACTGTCTGGAAAGGCAAACAACATCACCCGCGTTGAAACCACCCTGCCCTTGCTTGGACAAGAGCACGACTTGATTACGATTATGAAGCGAACCTCAACTCATGATGTTATTGAGAACTCTTACACAGTAGAGGTGTTCGTTGAGTCAGACGATAAAATCGGCCTTACTGAGCAGTTTACCCAGTTCTTCGCAGACCGAAACATCGGCCTCGATTCGTTAAGTGCGCGAACCATCAATAAGTCTAAGGTTCAGCTCGACAACGACCAATTCCATATCTCTATTACCGCTTCTGTGCAATCAGAATGTAATTTGATGCAGCTACAAGAAGAATTCGACGCGCTGTGCCAGAGCCTATCCGTACAAGGCTCGCTCAACTTTATCAAAAACAGTTTTTAAAAAGGAAATATCATGAATACGCTAACGGCTGGTGTTCCAGCACCTGCTTTTTCTCTTCCAGATCAAGATGGCAATATCGTATCTCTTGGTGACTTCAAAGGTAAAAAAGTCCTTTTCTATTTTTACCCTAAAGCAATGACTCCAGGTTGTATTGTGCAAGCAGAAGGCCTGCGTGATATCAAAGCACAGCTTGATGATCTGAATGTGGTTGTTTTAGGTGTGAGTGTTGACCCAGTTAAACGCCTACCAAATTTCGTTGCGAAGAAATCTCTGAACTTCACACTTC
>NZ_JBFRVX010000529.1:0-5231 GCF_041475345.1 Vibrio sp. 10N.222.48.A3
CTCCTTGATTAATTACTTAGCAGTTGAAGTGACTTTAGCTGTAGTCGCGTCGAAGCCAACTTCAGGGCCTTTCTCGATCTTACCGCCGTCAGCTTCAATGTAGTAAGCCTTAGAAATTTGAGTGTAGGTTAGGCTGAAAGATTCGCTAGGAAGTGAACCGTCTGTACCTGACATATTGTAGCTAGACATACGAGCCATTTTCATCGTTAGAATTAGGTATGGATCTGCACCAGAACCTTCACGGTTTGGTTTTGTCATAACGATTTCAACAGTGCGACCTTCTGGACCCGGAGCGTACAAGAAAGTAGTTAGATGTGGCGACGCACCATCACAGCCACGAGAAATGTTAACTTCGCCAAGAGCAACCATGCCTTGGTCAGCATTGTTTGCGTTACCTACATCGATGCCAACACCACGGACAGCGCTCCAAGAAATACTATCGAGTGCGAAGAAACCATCTTTGCCCCCGATTTTTTCTACCGTTGCTGCACCTTTTGGTGTCGTACCTTCAATTCTCATAAAAATAGAAGCCATAGTGTTTCTCCTTGCTTAATGCAATTAATGGGCTTTACCACTCAAAATCTTGCATGCTGCTTGATGATGAGTTGGAAGTAGATTCAGATGCTTGGTTGGTATCTGCTGTGCTATTTGGACTAATAGGAATTGGCGTTACTTTAGTTGGTTCCTCAATAGTCGGTTTCGACACCGGAGCGAACTCTGGTGCTGAAGTTATTACTGGGACGGGCTTGCCTGACAAGTCCAACTTGTCTAGGTTATCCATCCCGGTCATTTGATTAATTTGAGCGATCACACTTTGCTCATTACCTATCATTTCTTGGAGTAGTTCTGGGAAACTCATGTAACCCCAACGAATTGAACGCTCCAATAAAAAGGCGATTGGGCTATGAGGTTCAGTCTCTTTAAAATACTCAGCAATTTTTCTAATTTCCTGAAACGCATGATCACGATTAACAATACCGTTAATACTCGACACGTTTTGAACAATCGTCTGAGTTTGGGTTTGAGAGGGGTGGCCATTTGATGATTGAACCTGACCGTTATCTACCACGCTCCCGTTACCTTGATTCACTGGCTCTGAATTATGGCCTGTTCCTGTTGCTGAAATAGGTTCATTTTTGACGGCAACCGTCTGTTCCGATGCCGAAGGTATTGAATCGCTTTGTTCGCGCGTTTCGGTTGAGCTTTGGATGACGTGGAAGTTGTCGTCCAAAGGCCAAGGAGCGAATTTTTCTCCTACTAGGAAATGAATCGCTTTGATCAGGTCACGTACGTTGGTTTTGATAAAGTTGAAACTGATCACCGAGGCGCTAACAGCTTGGCACTTTTCAGCCAGGTTTTTCTCTGCCATTTCCAGATCACTATAGATACTGGCCAAATGGAAGAGTGTTTCTGCAACGCTTTGATCAAACGCGTTCAAGGCTGATTCTTTCAGTTCAGCGATGTTACCTTTTCGTTCGGCTGTGAGGTAATCCCCAAAAGTTACACCTGAACAAAAATCAAGCATTTGAAAAGGTATGTAAAGAGAACTGGAGTCCAGTGATTCACCAACTAGCTGAAGTAGAGATTTAGCTCTGAACTCCGTGATTTCCTTTGCTTTTCCTGCATCATCAGAAGCTTTTAATTTAGCGTCTGGTAGCATTGGATTTAGCGTATCCCAAAATTGGTTGATGAAAAGGTTTAAAGCTGGGATAGCTGTAGCAAGGTTATGAAATGGCTGTGAAGTAAAAAGCTGGCTAGTAATGTACCAACCTAATATTTCTAAATCTTTAGACTGGGAGGTGAGTGTCTCTTCAGAAATTTTTCTTAACTCAGCCCAGTTTTCAGTATTTGCATCCACAATTGCTGGGTCAGAAGATGCATCAGGTGTTTCAACTAACTGACGAAATGAAGATTGAGCGCTATTGTAAACGTTTCTTAAACTGCGGTATGCGGTTCTATCCAATTTCAGGTAAGAGCCGGAGGGGTCATTATCCGAGATTGGAGTCAGTAAATGAGCAATTTCTGTCATACACGTCCTGTTAAAGTTATTTGATATCTCGATCACATAAAGTGTTATTTCTAATAGTTATTACTTATGTTTCATATAAAATATTTAACATTTATATATTCTATCGCTTTTTCTTAAAAAGTCCTATGTAAAATAGATATTTACTCAAAAATTTGAACTTTATCCAAGAAAATTACCCAGTAAGCCGACTTTTCGAAACCTTATGAAATGCAAGGATTTTATCCTCCAATCATTACGGTAGGCATACCCAAGACAATAGTACCCCCGTGGGCGGTTGTATCTCCCATACGCGCAGCAGGCTTATTCATGATAAGTACAGTAGCACTGCCTTTGATGATGCTATCTGGGGGGCCAACACAAACACACATATCCCCAAGCGTTGCTGCAGGCATATTGCCAATGAGAACCGTCGGTACACCAGGTCCAACGATTGGGCCTCCGACATGGGGGATTGGTGGAAGTGCGGGTGTCTGCATCGGGCAAACATGCATGTCAGTTAATCTTGCGGCTAACGTCATCGGCCACTCCTGTCATCTGTAACTTTATGATTGGCTGCCTTTGGCAAGCTCGAGAGCAATACCAATGGATTTCTTATAGTACTCGTTGGTTTTATCCCAATTGGGTAAGGCTGCGGAATGGTTGATTGCACCCGCTACCGCTTTGGAATATAAGAAAGGGTCGGGGAGGACGTTGGGTAAGTCAGGTGCAACAATACTGCCGGATCCGTTCCAAAATACGGCTTGAGCTAGCCAAGATGGCCCACAATTTAGTTGGAGCTTATTCGCAAAGAGTTCACTCTTTCTTCTCTGTTCTTCTGAAGGTGACTTGACCCAATCTTTGGCTGTTGAAATACATTGTTTTTGCATTGTAGACCACACATCACTTCTCGCATCGAGCGTATGTGCGCCCCACCAAATGGCCTCTCGAACAGGCAATCCGTGAGCAAGGAGCTGAACTAAGTCGAAATATAGCTCGCTTTCCAATAAAGCTTGAATAGAATCATCAATGTTGAATTCGTCATTAATCAGTGCTTGTGCTTCGTCGGAGCTTGAGAATCTGTCGAGCAACTGTCTGCCAGTTTGATATGGAATTTTTTTATACATGTTTCTGTCTTACCTGAATTTGTGCTCTAGTGTGGTTTAAATGCTAGCGATTGAATTCACTAATTCACCTTTACAATAGCACCCTTTAATTCGCCAAGTACGCCACCATTAAAAGTACCTTTTAGGCCTGATTTAAACTCGGCACTTAAAGACCCCTCTGCTGTGAGTGTGGTATCCGCTTTAATCGCGACACTGAGTCCTTTAATACTGTTGGAGCTTGTCGCTTCGAGAGCCGTTGTTACACCTGATATTTTGTTCGCGGATGTCGCCTTACTTGTTACGTTCATGCCTTCAAGGTTGAGTGCGCTACTGGCTTTGATATCAATGTTACTTGCTTCAATACTAATAGAAGATGAAGACATAGTGATTTTGCTGGACCCAACCTTTAGCTCAATCTTGTCATCCGCTTCTAGGGATATAGATTTACCTTTGGCAGCGATAGCTTTGTCTGAATTGAGGGTGTAATTATCTTCTGTTGATACGTTAACTTGTTTGGTGGTTTTCTGGATCAGTTCACCTTTAATGGTCTCTGTCAGGTTGTTCTCTATTTCTTTCGTGAAGTCTTTGGTTGCATGCATGTACAAGAGCTCATTGTCTTTCTTATCGTCAAAATAGAGCTCGTTAGCCAATCCGCTTAACTTAGTGCTAATACCTGTTTTCGTTGAGTTAGCTTCTTTGTAAGGTGGTGGGTTTTTACTGTTATAAACGCTTCCTGTGATAATCGGTTGGTCTGGGTCACCATCAATAAAACTGACCAGTACTTCTTGTCCTACTCTTGGAATAAACTGAGCACCATAACCATTGCCAGCCATCATCTGAGCAACGCGCACGTAGCAACTCGTTTTGTCTCCGGATGTTTGTGTATCCCAATGAAATTGAATGCGAACTCGACCTTGTTCATCTTGATTAATCTCACCTGCGGTATTACCGGCTACGATGGCGCTTTGTAGTCCGTGTATTTTTGCCTTATCCGTCGGTGAAGGATAATTAGGAGTCGACGTGTCAAGAAGGGTGAGACGTGTTTGACAATGGTTTTCGGTGCTATAACTCGTGTGAAGTTCTGTGACTAAATAGTCACCGAGTTGATCTTTGTCTAAATGGGATGATAGTGAAAACCATTTACCCAATTCAAATGAATCGTGTTGCGCTTCGGCTTCTACGGTTTGATAATTTTGCTCGAGCTGTTCAATTCGTCTTTTCACTAGGTTGCTGGCAAGGTCTTCCATCCCACCAGTGATACCAAGGTTAGGGTAAAACTGTTTCGTTAACTTGGTGTTGTTAGCTATCTTATGGCTGGATTTTTTCTGTTTACTGCTCACGAGTTTAGTTTGTGAGTAATCATAACTAGTCAGTTCGATGCTGGCACCATGAAATTGACCTTGCGGCATCCATTTATCGAGTAATGGATTGTTGCCTGAAGGGACTTCAATCATGTCCAGTTTACCGATATCTGACTTTTTATAAGGGCTCTGAGCGTCCTGTAGCATCATCACGTGATCTGAGTCGCTGTGTTGGAAAAAGTAATGAACCCCTTCTTCAGCAAGCAGGCGAGTTACGAAATCAAAGTCGCTTTCATCATATTGAACGCAATACTCTCGTTTGGATGAGGGCATGGTACCAGCCTTAAACGAGCCACTGAAACCTGCTTGGGTTAACACATCTGAAACGATATCTTTAGTCGATTGGTTTTGATAAACACGGAAAGAATGAGTGTGTATCAATAACCAAAACCACGGCCTTAGAGTGATGCGATAACTAGAATACTGCAGGTTACTGTCCATGCCCAATAACTGAACTTGCGTAACAATGCCGTTGAATACACGTGTGGCTGCTTGGTTGTTAGTGTCGTTAATAAAGCGTGTAATCGAAAGCTTTTGACCAAGCTGGTCATCAATTGAAAAGTTTTTTGAGATGAGTGTTAGTTCGATTTTAAAAGGCTTCGATAGGTACTCAGAAATAGCAAAATCGCTGACTGCATGCTCATTGCTTTTAGAATCTTTTGCCACAATCGCACTGGCAGAAGGGGAGAAATTATCCGTCATAGGCTCGCCTGATAATGCTCGAAGATGTTCTGATATTGTGTGGTATCAATATTAATG
>NZ_JBFRVX010000530.1:0-6719 GCF_041475345.1 Vibrio sp. 10N.222.48.A3
TACTTAGCTACTTAGCTATTTAGCTATCTAGCTAGCTATATACGTTACTCAGCGACAGGTGCTGAGCGAAATTTGTTCATCAACCATTTAGCAATAATTGGGAACACACCCAGTAAGGCAAATGACAACAGTACTGAGGGAGACACGATGCCCGAAAGTGAATCAATTTCTGCGAGTTGAGTTCCGGCATTCAAGAAAACGGCGGTACCCGGCAACATACCGATTTGGCTAGTAATATAGTAACGACTCACCGACATCGGTGTTAGACCCATCAATAGATTGATAAGGAAAAATGGGAAAACAGGAATTAGACGTAGCGAGAATAAGTAAAATGCACCGTCTTTCTCAACGCCCTTATTGATGGTGGCTAACTTGTCGCCAAACTTGGTTTGGATCCAGTCACGCAACAAGTAACGGCTACTTAAGAAGGCGAGGGTTGCGCCAATAGCGCTCGCGAAAGACACCAGCAGTAAACTGTTCCAAAACCCAAACAGCGCAGCGCCTAACAGCGTAACAACGGCAGCGCCAGGAATTGAGAAAGCCGTAATCATGACATACGCGACAAAGTAGATAGCGGCAGCGGCAATGAAATTGCTCTCGATGTAGTCATTCAAAACAGCTTGCTGGGCTTTTGCATTTTCAAGCGTTAAGTACTGGCCGAAATTGACGCCTAACAAGACGATGGTTATGACCAACACAATACCCAATATCATTTTTTTACTCATTGATACTTCCTCTAAATTTTCAATGCATACCATTAGTTTTTCAATGTATACCACTAGTATAGATAGACAGGCAAAGCATAGAATAACTTTCACCAGATATAAAAAAGCCGCAAAAATGCGGCTTAGTTATCTATATAGTTTGCACTGACAATGTTAATTGACGTGATTGATAAGCTCTTCACGACGTTGCTGCGGTATAACAGACCAATGTGTACCATTGATCGCGCCTTCTAGCGCCCATAACAGTTCAATACTGACAGAAGACGCATGCGATTCTTTGATGGCGTTAAATGCGTTTACAGAGCCAGATTCATATAAACGTTCTACAGAATCGATCCCTGCCTTTTTCAACATCCGCTCTGTAGCGAGTCGAAGGTTAGGCAGATCTTTGAGTCTAGTTGGTTTAGCAGAAGATTGTTCAGCTTTCTCTTCTTTAGCAAAACCTAGAGACGTAGTCGCAAGCTGCAAGATTTTCTCTTGGTCTCGCCATAAGCCTTCAGGTAAAGCGAAATATTTAGTAACGACAGGAAAACCACGTTTTTTGTAGACGTACGGTTGAAATCCTTGTTGTTCGAATTGTTGTGTTGTGCATTTGTCAGCTCGTATATGCAACTGGTCATTCACAACCAGGGCAAACATAGTGTCATCAGCAAAAAGCCCGAATCCACCAAACATTGAGCGTGATTTAATTTTTCCTAGGGGCTCAAATAATTTCATTGAGTCCTTTAGTATCGGTTTATCCATGTTATTTATCTCGGTGTATTTGAACTACGCCACCAAATAAGCAGGTCCGAGAGATTAGCAAAATGTTGCAATTAAATTGTCAATAGGCTGTAAATTACTAAAGTATTAGCAGTTACTGCATTTTGCCATCGGTAACCCCGCTACCATACCAACGAGTGGTTTAGGCCGGAAGCTTTGCGTCCCACTTTTTCAAGTGGTTTGCCCTGTGCGTGACTGGGTTATTAGAATAAAGTTTTTGTTGAATTAGGCTCACACTTCTTATTTCAAAATGTGATATTGCTTCAATTAATGATCTTTGAGATATGCATGCAAGTGCACTTTGTTTGTTGAGAAAAAAAACGCACCTAAAGGTGCGCTTGATTAAACTAAACTCATTACATCAATTAATTTAACGTTTTAACTGTACTTCGCTCAACAATTTCAGGGTGCATTTCGAAGACGCGTTTTTCGTGGTCTTTGTCTTTTATACGCTCTAGTAGTATTTCGAATGCATTTTTACCAACACGGCGCTTAGGTTGGTGAACCGTCGTTAACGGTGGAGAGAAGTATTCAGCCAATTCTATGTTGTCGTAACCGATCACTGAGATATCTTCAGGAATACGAATGCCTTTTTCTTGTAATCGGCTCATCAGTCCTAATGCCATGGTGTCGTTAAAACAGAATACTGCGGTAGGGCGATCTTCCATCTCAATGATTTGGTCAGCAGCAATCACAGCTGTGTCACATTCAAAGTTGCCTTCGATGATCATATTTTCATCGGCAGTAATCTTCGCTTCATTGAGTGCGCGCTTGTAACCTGAGATGCGTTCAACACACGCTGCTTTGTCTAAGTGGCCACTTAAACATGCAATCTTGGAGTGACCGCGCTCAATGAGGTATTTGGTTGCTAGGTAGCCACCTTCTTCAGAGTTATCGATGATCTTATCAGCCTGAGAGCTTTCAGGGCCCCAGTCCATGATAACTTTAGGGATGTCTGCGTGACGGTCTAACATCTCTCTTAGTTCTTCAGTCAGGTCAGAACACATAACTAAGATGCCATCTACACGTTTCTCTGCAAGCATTCGAATGTAGTCACGTTGCTTTTCGTAGATACCGCCCGTATTGCACAAGATCAAAGTGTAACCTTGACGGTAGCAGTAGCTCTCAACACCATCGATAACTTCAGAGAAGAATAGGTTAGTTGATTGAGTCACTAGCATACCGATGGTGCGTGTTGTATTGCACTTCAAACTACGAGCAACGGCACTTGGCGCATAGTTCAGTTCGTCTACGGCTTTGTTTACTTTTTCTTGAGTCGCTTCAGCAACAAAGCGAGTTTTGTTGATTACGTGAGAAACGGTTGTTGTTGATACGCCGGCTAAGCGTGCGACATCTTTTATAGTGGCCATGTTTTTATCCTATTAGAAGCTACTTTCCCAAAGTACGGAATGAAGTAGCCGTTAAGCTACCTAACTAAGAGCTTAAATTTGTAGGGCTCTTTGGGTACTAAAGTGCTAAAAAACAAAAAACCGCTATTGAGCGGCTTGTCTTAACACCGAAATGCTCTGAACTTCAATAAGTGTAGCATTTCGTGAATGTTTCATATTTTATCGTTTGCGGTCACAATTTTAGACTGACTAGAAATTACTCGCAATAAAATTCACCCAGAAATCCGGGTGAATGGTCACAATTCTATTGAATTTATTTATCGAGTCGTCAAAAAAAGCTTATTCGCCAGCTAGGTATTGAGTGTCCAATTTGCAGAATGCCAATAGCAGGGATGAGATTGAAGCGTAGAAACCGAATGTGTCAATGTCATGACATTTGGCGTTGAACTTTGGTACCCAAGTAAGCAGTTGCTGTTCGATAAATTGTTGTTGAACAGCGAAGGATTTCTCTAGTTCTTCTTCAAGTTCAGTTTCGTTCGAACGAATGATTAGATTACCTAGGAAATCGAGTTCGATAGCAATGTGGTCAGCTGGCTCTTTTAGGTCTTGGTTAACCACTAAGTTGTGTTTAGCCATGATCTCTTCCATATCTTTTGCTGGCTTGTCGTTCAATAGGCCAGTCTGGCCGATATACATAGAAGCGTAAGGAAGTGCGCCATGTTTATCAGTCTTTAAGAATAAGTCACAGAAGTCAGCAGACAATTCTAATTGAGCATCTTCACGTGTTTGTAGACGGTTGAGCGCATCCACTAAGCTATCAATCGCCGGCTTTAGTGTTTCATTTTCACCTAAACCAGTTAGGAAAGAACGAATTTCAACAGAGTGGTAGTGATCGAGTTCTTCTTGAGTGAGCTCTTTAGCGAACAAGCTTGATAGCCACCAGTATATTTCTGATCGTTGTTCGTTGAATGCTTTCGTATCTTTCATTTCTTAGATCCTGATTTAGTCTTGTGGTGTGTGTATACCTAGCATCGTCGAGTGATTTATGTATAGGCACACCAAGGCTGAATAACAAGGTTATTTGCGAAACGCAAAGTTACTCGTTAGTAGTAATGCCTATATTGAATTGCGATGGGCGACAAATAGCAAGGTTTAAGATTGTCTTGTATCAAAAAAAAATCATGTTTCTGGCTTTTATCTTCTGTAGTACTAGAATTGTTACGAGTTATGAATAGAATGGTCACTGAAACTATTAAATAAGAAAAGTGGTGTAGATGAGCTATCACGTATTAGTCGTAGAAGATGATGTGGTAACCCGAAGTAAACTGGTTGGATATTTCCAGAATGAAGGTTACACAGTGAGCGAAGCTGAAAGCGGGGCTCAAATGAGAAAAATGTTAGAAGAAAATAACGTTGACCTCATTATGTTAGACATCAACTTGCCAGGCGAAGATGGATTGATGCTAACTCGCGAATTACGCAGTCAATCAGACATTGGAATAATTTTAGTTACTGGACGCACGGATAGCATTGACAAGATCGTTGGCCTTGAAATGGGTGCAGACGATTACGTTACTAAACCCTTCGAACTTCGCGAGTTGTTGGTTCGAGTTAAAAACCTCTTGTGGCGTATTTCGGCTGCTCGTAAAACTGCAGCGGTTGCGGTAGAACAAACAGAAGACGAATCTGTGGTTCGTTTTGGTGAATGGACGTTTGATATACCTCGCCGTGCGCTAAGCAAGAACAGCGAGCCGGTGAAATTGACCAAAGCTGAATATGAACTATTGGTTGCACTCTCTTCTTACCCTAACCAAGTATTAAGCCGTGAACGTATTTTGAATATGATCAGCCATCGAGTAGACGCGCCGAATGACCGCACTATCGACGTGTTAATCCGTCGTATGCGTGCAAAAATGGAGTTTGACCCTAAGAATCCACAAATTTTTGTGACGGTTCACGGTGAAGGTTACATGTTTGCTGGTGACTAATTTCCTGTGGAAAGCTGATTTCAGTAACGATACTTGAACGTAAAAAAACCGAGACATCAATGATGCCTCGGTTTTTTTTTACTGAACTTTTTAATTGTTTACCGTCGGAGTACTGCTCTCGACAGGGTCATTACTTGTGTCTAGCCAATCTCGCAAGCTTTGCCAAACTAATCCCATCGTCTCATGCCAATAGCGCTCAGTCTGCTCGAGATAGATAGCCTTAGGCATATACTTATTCCATGGTTCAACAATCCCTTCTTGTGCAAGGTAGTTGGTTGGAGCTGGTAATGGTTTCATGCCCGCGGCATTGAATTCATTAAGTGCGCGAGTCATATGGCTAGCTGATGTCACGAGCACCATTTTCTTATTCTTAACAAATGCAGCGGCTTGGCGAGCTTCTTCCCACGTATCTTTCGCAGTTTCAAGCAGAATGATATCGGGTTTTGCCACGCCGAGTGCTAGCGCTACTTTAGCCATCATTTTTGCGTTGCTCACCTCAGTGCCTGCGCCATAACCAGACAAAATGAGTTTAGCTCCAGGGTAAAGACGTAAGATACGAATCCCTTCACTTAAGCGCATCAGACCGGTGCGGCTAAGTTCTGATGTTGGTGGGATTTGGTCATCAACAACGTGACCACTTCCAAGAACCATAATGTAATCGACGGTATCATCGATAGGTAAAAAAGCGGTGTGTTGCCTTTCCATTGGCATTAAAAGTTGACTAGAAACAGGCTGGAAAGCGATTAGGAAAATACCACAGAGGGCTGAAAGGGTAATTAGGCAACCTGTCTTCCTTTTTGCAGTAAACATCACTAGGGCTAAACCCAGAAAAGCGAGAATTAACATTGCTGGCAGTGGCATCAGTAACGAAGACACTACTTTTTTCAGCTCAAACATATCCGAATAGTCCGAAAAAACATCACTTAGTAGTAAAAAGAGACATCGCCTCTTTATTCCTGAAATTCCTGTGACAGAATAGCAGGCACGATAGGACATAATAACTCAAGTAGCCGTGACTGAAGACCGTAATTTCGACGATATTGCCCACAAATTTGCAAAAAACATTTACGGCTCTGACAAAGGAGAGATCCGTCAGTGCATCGTATGGGAAGATTTAGAACAAGCTTTGAGCAAGTTTGATCAATCCGCTTCGCCGCTGCATGTGCTTGATGCCGGTGGTGGGCTTGCACAGATGTCACAAAAAATTGCGACACTAGGCCACAACGTTTCTCTGTGCGACCTTTCTTCTGAAATGTTGAAGCTCGCAGAAGAAAGTATCAGCGAAGCGGGTTTGCTCGAGCAATATCGATTTATTCATTCTCCGGTACAAAAAGTGGCAGAGCATCTCGAAGAGAAAGTCGATTTTGTGATGTTTCATGCCGTAATGGAATGGTTAGCAGACCCTAAACAGGCACTTGATTTATTGTTGGAACAAGTAAAACCCGGTGGTATTGCCTCGATAATGTTTTACAACCACCATGGTTTAGTCCTGAAAAATGTGATTTGTGGCAACATTCCTCATGTATTGAATGGGATGCTACATCGAAAAAGGTTTAAGCTGCAACCACAAAAAGGCTTGAAGCCTGAAGAGGTTTATCAATGGATAGAAGACGCTGGTCTAGATATCTGTGGTAAATCAGGCATTCGCTCTTTCAGTGACTACATAGGCAATATGGAGTACATGGGCGATTACCAATTTGAAGATGTGTTGGAACTAGAGAAACAGCTATGTCGCCAAGAGCCATATCTGTCGCTAGGCCGTTATATTCACGTTTGGGCTCAAAAACCTGCGCAATAACAGCGGTGAATGTGGTAAAAGAAGCCACAACATGCGCTATGCCATCGTAAGAAGCCGCGTCATAAAGAAATAGGCGTCATATCTAATACGTTCGATA
>NZ_JBFRVX010000531.1:0-4608 GCF_041475345.1 Vibrio sp. 10N.222.48.A3
TTTGTACGCCAATAATCAACACCAAAGACCACGACCAATGCGAACAAGGTATACAGTAATGCCGATCTCAACTTCTGCTTTTTGGACTGAGGTTTTGCCTTAGCTTTTTTTCTCATCATTCGTCACCACCTTTTGCTTTCTCAATGGCTTCCATCACCGCATCACTGGTTAAGATGACAGGAAGCTCAATACCTTCCGGAGCGTTAGGGCCATAAACCATGTTGAACGGAACACCGAAACGGTTGTGATCTTGTAGGTATGACGTGACACTATCACTTGGGACTGTCCAATCGCCCTCCATCGGCACTACATCACCTTCAGTCAATACGCTGTAAACAGGATCTTGTAAGAGAACCCCGATCTTGTTTGCTTTACAAGTCACGCACCAATCAGCGGTAACATCAACGAAAACTACTTTGTCATTAGCAACATGCTCATCAATGGCTACGGTCGACAAAGCTTCCCACTCAGGTTCTGGTGGCAGAATTTTGGATGTTGCCTTCTCGACAAATAACGAGGCAGAGATAACACTCAACAGCAGCAAGGCAACAGCACCCGCAGTCTTGATTCCATGCACTTGAACCAACCGGACAAGCAATAAGCAAACACTGACTGCCAATATTGCGTATAACCACAATTGAGGGACGTGAGGTCGAAGCAAGCCAAAGAGCCAAACGCTAGTGATTAGCATCATTCCGCCGAACAGGTATTTAACACGGTTCATCCATGCTCCTGGTTTAGGCAGCGCCAAAGCTATCGATGGGAATGCAGCAACGATGATCCATGGAAGTGCCATACCAACGGCAAGTGCGGTGAAAATACCAAACATCGTCGGGATAGTCGTGGCAAGAGCAAATGCAACGGCTGTCCCAAGAAATGGAGCAGAACATGGCGTAGCCAATAGCGTTGCGAACATGCCTTGTGTAAAGTGTCCGACGTAACTACTGCCTCCCTTGGTTGCCATCCACGTATTGGTATTAGATGAAAGACGGATCTCGAAAAGCCCTAACATGTTGGCGCTGAAAAGGGCTGTGACGATAAACATCCCTCCGATAAACCAACCGTTTTGGAACTGAATTCCCCAACCGATAACGCTGCCTGATATTTTTAACACAGCCAAGAAAGTGGCGATTAACCAGAAGGATGCGAGGATGCCACTCGCAGATGCAAGGAATTGGAACCTAACCTGTTTTCTTGCCATGCCTTGAGCAGAAATAACCCCACTCAGTTTCATTCCAAGTACAGGGAATACACAGGGCATGATATTGAGAATCAACCCACCTAATAGCGCCAAAAGCACCATACTTATCATAGAGCTATTACCCACTATGCCGTTGGTAACAGTGGCTGGGTATTCTGTAATGAAGTCTTTGTCTTTGATGCTGACACGAATGTGTTGGTTGTTGAGATCGGGTGTGCCCATCCAGCTGCTTACGTCATAAGTCGCAATGGCTTGGTTACCTTCAATTTCAATGTGAGGAATACCAAATTCAGCATCTTGCATTTCATCTGAATCACCATCCACGATTATATCGGGTGCAGTCCAACCAATTTTATGTGTAGCAATAACTTGAAGTTGCGACTTGTGAGCATCCCAAATCGTAGATGTACCCTCTACAAGCGGTGAGTCTTTCGGCACTTCGCTCATTGCTTTTGCGTAGACAAGCATCGCGTCGTTATTCACGGTCATCTCACTTGGGTTAAACACCAAGTTGATGTCAAAATCCGTGAGAATACATATGGTGGTGCATGAAGACATCGTCAGCACTGCATGGAGCTCAACAGGTTTGTTCATATCATCAATATGAAGATTCATCGGAAAGATGATGTTGTGCTTGTAGCCTAGCGTATCTATGCCGAGCAAGTTGAAGCGTTGAGGAAACTTCCAAAACCATTGCAGTTGCGAAACGTTCTTAGAGTCAGCCCATTTAATTTTGGGCGCAATGCCTCCTTCGCCAGGACTTCTCCAGTAAGTTTTCCATTCATCAGAAAGGTTCACTTCCAGATAACCCGCCGCGGTTTTATCTTCTTTATTAATTTGTCCTGTCATGACAAAACGCGTTTCTACATACGGATGTAACTTGTCTTGCATCCAACCCGTTGTAACAGGAGTCATTGATTCGCTCGCACTTGCGTTCACAGTGAATGTTGAACACAACGCAACGAATAGCCAAAGCACAACAAAGCGCAATGACATTTTGCTTTTAGGCATGTCTAATTTTTCCTTAAAAAATGAATAATATGAGTGTTAGTTAAACGCTCTTATTTTCATTCTTTAAAGACACAGATCTTGAGATGGATGCGCCTACCTTTGTGGAGGATTGGCTCAGTGAAGGGAGGGAAATACGGGACAGTACTTAGCAACCACAATACGACGACAACGAGTATGAAGTACGTGAATATAGCTTGATCATTGACTTGGTGGTGATCAAAGTTTATCAGGTGTTCTGATAACTCACATTTTTGGACGGATTGGCCGTCTTGGGATTGAGATGCCCCATCAATAAAAACGCCACTATCGCTAATCTTGTTTGCCTGCACGGCAGTAGAAATAGCAGAATCACTGTTGTCATAATTTACTTTGCAGCCTTGGATAAAACTCATATTACTGGCGAGACAGAAACAGATAACCCAACCCACTAATAATAGTGCGCTACGAGTTAGCTGATGTGTGTTTCGACTTGAGATCATATCTAAACTGCAGATGTCTTGTTATGGTAAACGTAGCAATACGACTTAACTAAAATAATAAAGTTCAATTTTTTTCTCAATGTCGATAATTTTCATGAATCAAAGCGATTGAGAATCGTAAAAATCATATACCAACAATCAGGGTCGGAAAGACAATCAGTATCGAAAAGACAATCGACATCAGCCATACCGCGGTCGAGCAGCGTGAACTAAGTAAACTCGGACCAAGACAATACATGCTCAAGAACAACGTATGACCTAACTCTCTGTTTTCTTGCTAGTATTAAACTCATGCTGTTTGTTTATGTATAAAAATTATTGATTGAATGACGAAGCTTGTTGAGATGGGGATGAGATTAGAATGAGGCAATTCATTACTGGACGATTATTTTTCGTACTGTTATTCAGTGCTGTGCTGTCAGGGTGTGGTAATTTTAGAAATCTATCTAATGAGATAGACGCAATTGATGCCTATACCGACCAGTACCAAATCATTTTGACCGAACCAGCGTCGGGCTCAGCCGTCGTTATTCAACAGATAAAAGATATCAATAAAAGCGAAGTTGATGGCTACGACGGCATAATAGATAGCGACAGTATTCAATTGCAGCTATCTAGAAAAATACACTACCTACTTGTCTTTGATGATAAAAACCAAGATTTAACCCTACAAGCTGACGAACCATTCAGTGTCGTTAATCTGCATGATCACCAAGACAATTCTACAGTAAGAATTTCACTCGCCATTAACGAAAACAAAGCGCCCAGAGCCTTTGTTAATCACTCATTGTCCTCTTTACTGAAAGTGGAATTGGATCTTGTCGATATAGGCACCGTTGTGAGTTTAACGGATCCGCCCTTTAAGCGAGAAAACGCTAAGCTCGGCATGTGGCAGCCAGTAACATTCTTTTTTGAAGGGAATGCTGGACTCTACTTTTTGTCGGAATACGACCCAACTAAAATCCCTATCCTATTTGTACATGGTATCAACGCAACCGCTTTAGATTTTGCTCCATTAATCGAAAAAATCGATCAATCTAAATACCAAATATGGGTATTCAACTACCCTTCTGGCTTATCTCTGGTTTTAAGTTCGAAAGGCTTAAATAACCTGCTGCATACCATAGTGACGGAATACAAGATCCAACAATCACACGTGGTGGCACACAGCATGGGCGGGCTGATCGTGGCAAACAGTGTTCGTCAGTGCCAAATCGGGCAGTTGTGCAATTTTGTCAGCAGCATCACCACCATATCTTCCCCGTTTGGTGGGGTGACATCTGCCAAGCAAGGAGTTGAATACTCCCCTATCGTGATGCCAGCCTGGGTAGATTTAAATCCAGACGGAAAATTTATCGCCGAGTTATTTGGTAGTAAAACTAAAAACCATACCCCGCACTTTTTAGCGTTTGGATACAATTCAGGGGAGTTATTTAATACCAACAGTAATGATGGCGTAATTGACCTATCAAGCCAGCTTTGGCGCCCAGCTCAATTAAACGCCGACCAAATTCTTGGTTACGATGAAAACCATTTAAGCATCTTAGACAACGACGACTTGTTTGAAGATCTTTCTGAGTTTTGGTTGAGAACCGAACAAGGCTATAATGCCAATGAAAATAATTTTTAAGATTAATTGACTATTGGTTGTCCACAATTGATATTGTTTATTTAGACACCACTACCACAGTAAATACTAACTCCTGTAGGAATGCAGACAGCACCGTTGGTTGCACAGCCAGATATATAAAGACAAAGAGCGGTTATTATTAGTTTTCTCATACAGAATAAAATCCTTTAGGTAGAAACATTGTGTGTTTTGGACAACAGAAAATGCATTTCTACTCAAATAAAAAGAAATTTTTATTTATACACTTCATATAAACAACCAAACTCTACTTTTTACCATATTTATAC
>NZ_JBFRVX010000532.1:0-499 GCF_041475345.1 Vibrio sp. 10N.222.48.A3
GCAGCAGAAACGTCAGCTGCACACGATATTCCATGAGTTAAAAAAACAGAAAAATGACAACAGCCTGAACAATTTACAAGTAGCCTGCGCTCTATTTGGGTATACACCTAGCTCAATTCCGAATCAAAAAAGCATTAAAATTCGATATAAACAGCTATCCAAAATCTACCACCCAGATGGTTACGGGTGTGACGAAGAGATGAAACGTTTGAACAATTCGCTAAAAACCATCCTTAAGAGTGTTACAAAAACGTAAA
This sequence comes from Vibrio sp. 10N.222.48.A3, assembly GCF_041475345.1. Classification (NCBI taxonomy): domain Bacteria; kingdom Pseudomonadati; phylum Pseudomonadota; class Gammaproteobacteria; order Vibrionales; family Vibrionaceae; genus Vibrio; species Vibrio sp. 10N.222.48.A3. The sequence continues at coordinate 258 of NZ_JBFRVX010000532.1, forward strand.
CAACCAAGCAAACTCGATTTCCAAAGTCGCAAAGATATCGATTTTATTAGTACTGCAATCGATCCCCCTCTCAAAAACAGGTAACAAACTATTAACTAATGAGTCTTACTTGTGTCATAATTTGCGCCGAAAATACACCTGACTTAAACAGGTGAGGAGAGAATATGTTCACAATAGAAGGCGTTTGTGATTGGTGCAAAAAGCCAAGCCTAGTTAAAAAGCACGACTACCTAGATGGTAAG
>NZ_JBFRVX010000533.1:0-3187 GCF_041475345.1 Vibrio sp. 10N.222.48.A3
GCGTAGGCTAGTGATGTTGAACACCAAAGTCATAGGTTGGCGATAGTGCTGTTTAGCCGGTACTACGAGCTTTCTAATTTTTGTTTTCAATGTTAGGAATTTGGATTAGATTACGCTGATGTGCACCCTAATTATAAGAAGAGTATAACCAGTGAAAATTCATAGAATTAACCCGACCAAGCGTTGGTCTGATGTGACTGTGTTTAACGGTATTGCAAGCTTTGTTGAAGTACCAGAGACGGATACAACGGCAGGAATTAAGAGTCAGGTTCAGCAAATCTTCGAACAAGCTGAAGAAATGATGAGTTTGGTAGACAGCGATAAATCTCGTGTATTGTCAGTGACTATTTACCTAACGGATTTCGCTAACTTTGATGCACTCAATGAAGTGTGGGAAGAGTGGTTCCCTGAAGGCTGCGCGCCAAGCCGTGCGTGCGTGAAAGCAGAACTCGCTAACCCTGAACTATTGGTTGAGATGTCATTCATGGTTGCTGCTGGTGAAAAGTTTCAATAAGCCGAAATCTCGGTAGATACAAGCGCTAGTAGACATAACTATTAATAAAGTCGACAGCGAACAGATAAAAAAACCACTCAGGTGAATCACTTGAGTGGCTTTTTAGTGTTCTACGCTATCCGAAACTAAATCGGATTAGGTATTAAGCGAGGCCTTGATCTCTTGCCATCTGCTTCGCGATCTTCGGTGCATGCCATAGACATGGCAGCAAGATAAACGAAACAGGAACGGCAGTGATCACAATGAACGACTGCAGAGCTGAGATGCCGCCAGAGCCCATTGAGATAAGCGCGATAGCCACTGCCCCCATAATGACGCCCCAGAATGTTCTAACTGCTGAGTTAGGTTCTGTTGTGCCAGTCATTACTACACTGATGGTGTAGGTCATTGAGTCACCTGTGGTCACGATGAACGTGGTCGTCAGGATAAGGAACAGGATTGCAATCAGAGTCGGGAACGGTAGTTGCGAAGTAATAGCTAGTAGTACAGCTGGAAGGTTGAAACCTTCGAATGCGCTAGATATTACGCCTGGGTTCTCTAATTCAAACGCTAAGCCACTACCACCAACAATGCTGAACCAAAAACAAGTCACAAGCGGTGCAACGATGCTGATAGAAACGATCATTTGGCGAATAGTTCGGCCACGTGAGATACGAGCAATGAAGATCGCCATCATTGGGCCATAACCTAAGAACCAACCCCAGAAGAATACAGTCCAGCCACCTAGCCACGCAGTATCTTGGCGGTATAGCGCCATTGGGATAAAGTTGTCGACCATTTCACCGATGCCTTGTAGGTAACCATCAATGATAAAGCTGGTTGGGCCAACAAGGAGAATGTAAACGATTAGGCACACCGATAAGATGATGTTGTAACGGCTTACCAGTTGGATGCCTTTACTTAGACCACTTAATGCCGACAGCGTATACATTGCAATAGCGAATAGAATAACGACACTTTGGGTAGCAAAGCTATCAGAAATCCCAAACAGCTCGCTCAACGCATAGCTGATCTGTAGGCCAAGGAAGCCGATAGGGCCGATTGTACCTGCGGCTACTGCCACAATGCTGCACGCATCAACGACGTTACCAATCCAACTGTTGATTGCCTTGTCGCCCAGTACTGGGTAAAGCAGGGTGCGTGGCTTAAGAGGAAGGCCTTTTTCGTAGTGCAAGTACATAAGCACAATCGAAGAGAGACCACCTAAGATAGCCCATGCAAGGAAACCCCAGTGCATGAAAGATTGTGATAGTGCATTGAATGCCATCGCTTGAGGGTCTGCATTGCCATACAGCGGTGGAGCTGAAACAAAGTGAGCAATTGGCTCTGCAGCTGCCCAGAACACGCCACCACCCGCAAGGAGTGTACATAGGACGATAGACATCCATTTAAACGTGGTCATTTCTGGTAGGGCAAGCTTCCCTAAACGAACATGGCCTGTGCGACTTAGTGCAAGCACTAAACCGATAATGAAATTGAGTAGTAGTAGGACTTGCCAGAAAGCACCGAACCATTTAGTTGAGTAACTAAAGCCGATGTTGACAAGTTCGGACAATACGGAGGTGTTGGTGAAAGCAAGGATGACAAAGAGGGTCAGGAAACTGCCACTCAGCCAAAAGACTGGGTTTCCGAGTTCCAGTTTTTCACCCAAAGATTGAGCTCTATTGAAATCGATAGAAGTAGATTCTGCGTTGATGTTTTCGTTGGCGACTTGCGTCAAGTTGGACATTATTTCTTCGCTATATTTGGCTCTTTCAAGCCTATGTATTTCTCCCACATTCGGATAAAAATGTGAGGCTCGTCAAAAAAGCCGCTGATACTAACATATTTGTTATCCAAAAGTGGGCAATTTCATAAAATAATCTCAAATCGCCCCTAATTCCCTACTTTTTGGTTAGTTTTGATACGAATTCTCATCGAATCTAAATCATATTTCTAAATTTTGAGACACTATTTTTTTAGCTTTGCGAAATAAATTAATATTAGTTGTTGGTGCAAAATAAGTGTCGAGTCATTGCATGCTATAAACAAATTAATGCGAGTCATTTTATAAATAAGGAATATTTTAGGTGTTTAATTGGCACTGTTACCTACAGTTGTTTTGCGAAGGAATTTAAGTGGCAAAAAAAGTGTCATTTACTTTAAATATCTTAAAACAACAACTTAAGGGACTGCAAACATGCACCTAAATCAAGGAAGAGTGGCCAAAAAGGTTTTTACACTCAGTACTCTCACTGCGTCATGCTTAATGGCTTTCAATAGCTATGCGGCTGTGGATTGCTCAACGTTAGAAGCGTGGGATCCTGCCACGGTTTACACCGGCGGCGATCAAGTTTCACATGACGGTAGTGCTTACAAAGCCAATTATTGGAATCAAAATAACAACCCAAACCAATTCGAAGGTGACCATGCACAATGGAAGAAGGTTGATGTGTGTAGCGGTGGTGGTACGCCCAATGAAGTGCCAACGGCTTCGTTAACGACTCCATCAGCCTCTGACATAATCACTGAAGGCGATAACGTGGTGTTGAGTGCAACGGCGCTAGATTCTGACGGCAGTGTTACCTCGGTTGAATTCTTCATTGATGGAACTTCAGTTGCGGTTGTAACAGCTGCACCTTTCGAAGCGGCTTGGGCTGCAACGTCTGGTAGCCATCAGGTTTCGGTTGTTGC
>NZ_JBFRVX010000534.1:0-4008 GCF_041475345.1 Vibrio sp. 10N.222.48.A3
ACGTCAAACCCACCATGAATAAGATAAAAATGTCAGTACAGCTCAACTATAAAATTGAAGGTGAGGGTCACACCATTGTTTTGATCCATGGATTATTCGGAAATTTGGACAACCTTGGCTTGCTCGCTAGGGATCTAAAAACCGATCATCAGGTACTTAGCATCGATCTACGTAACCACGGCCAATCTTTCCATAATGACACTCATAATTATCAAGCTATGGCACAAGATGTGGCTCAACTGCTGAATGATCTTGAGTTAGAAGGTGTCACTGTGATTGGTCACTCGATGGGTGGCAAGGTAGCGATGGCACTGGCACAACATCTGACGCTGCATAAATTGATTGTCTTAGATATGGCACCAGTCGCGTACACCCAAAATCGTCACGACAACGTATTCGCAGGCCTACAAGCTGTGATAGAAGAAAAACCGACATCACGCTCAGAGGCGCTTAAGGTCCTCGCAAAACATATCGAAATTGATGGGGTTCGCCAGTTCTTAACGAAATCTTTGTTCAAATCAGAACAAGGCATCATGGAATGGCGTTTCAATGTTGCCTCGCTATTAAACAACTACCCACAGATTATTGGTTGGGAACCGATTGACAAAACCTCGGTCAAAACCTTGCTAATCAAGGGTGGTGACTCAGATTACCTGACGGCTGAACATCAAACCGCCGTTCAACAGCAGTTTTCCAACGCAAAGGCACATGTTATCGCCAATACTGGACATTGGCTACACGCGGAAAAGCCCGCTGAAGTGCTCCGTGCAATAAGGAAATTCATCACTTAGATAGGTTGATTAGTCGATATAAATGAGAGCTGTGTAATCACAGCAGATTAACTTTATCTCACAACAGTGATATAGTGCGCCCAAGCAAATTTGGTATATAAGGTTCCCATGCTTTACGACTACATGAACATCATTGAATCTGTTGGTTTAGATCTTCTGTTTGCCGCGATTTTCTTTCTAATCGGAATGGCAATTAAAGACGTTCTAAAGCAGGGAAATGTTCCTGCATTTGGTCGTCGTATCGTATGGTTAGTACTTTTCCTTGGCTGCGCAGGCTTTATCGCAAAAGGGATAATCCAACTAAGCTGGGAAGGAACTGGAATCTAACGATTTCCTCCGAACTTTATTACACCGACAACAGACAAAATGAAAGGTAATGATTCTATGGCAAGTGTAGGTCTCTTCTTTGGTAGCGATACAGGTAACACTGAAGCTGTTGCTAAGATGATTCAAAAGCAATTGGGCAAGCAGCTCGTTCAAGTTCAAGACATTGCAAAAAGCAGCAAAGAAGATATCGATAACTTCGATCTGCTGCTGCTTGGTATCCCTACGTGGTACTACGGCGAAGCACAATGTGATTGGGATGACTTTTTCCCTGAGCTAGAAGCTATTGATTTCTCAACTAAGCTTGTTGCTATTTTTGGTTGTGGCGACCAAGAAGATTACGCAGAATACTTCTGCGATGCTATGGGTACTATCCGTGATATCGTTGAAGCAAAAGGCGGTACTATCCTAGGTCATACGTCAACTGAAGGCTACGAATTCGAAGCATCGAAAGGTTTAGTTGAAGGCGATGACAGCCAGTTCGTTGGTCTATGTATCGATGAAGACCGTCAACCTGAGCTGACTGATGAGCGTGTATCTAACTGGGTTAAACAAATCCACGAAGAGATGTGCCTAGCAGAGCTTGAAGACTAATTCATTAGCGGTCATTAATTGTTACAATTAATGACCGTTATGTAGATATGAAAAAACCTCCTTATAGGAGGTTTTTTTCTATTCAATATTTATCAATCAACACTCAGCTTCTAATGCTTCGTCATCCTCTCTAAATTGTGGCTTCTTTCTCACATAGAGAGTTCGCTGAATTTCCGAAACCACACTTCCCTGCTTATCTTTAACGTGGATGATAAATTCGGGGAAACACTTCTCACCAAGTTGTGTCTGACGATAGATATCCTCAAGTTGCCCTTGGCTTATCTCAAAGTCTGCATACAAGTCGGATTGACCAGGCTTGATAAAGTTAATACTCGCCTCTTTATCCCAAACATAATATCGCTCACCTAAAATCCCCATTAGCATTAACGAGTAAACGGGATCGGTAAGAGAAAAGATACTGCCGCCATATTGAGTCCGATTAGCGTTCTTATTCCACCACCGCAACTTGAGCACAGTCTTAACAACCCTAAAGTCAGCGCTAATGTGGGCTATTCGAATTCCCGAGCCCCAAAAGGGAGGCCAAATATTGAGTGCAAATTTTACAATATTAGGTTTATATATTTTTGCGAGTTGCTTATTCATAACAACAATCCATGTTCATATCAAAAAACACCGCCACCTGGCTGGTCGTACCTCCACTATAAGTGAGATACTTCCAATTTACAAAACAGATTGTGATGTCAGTGAGTAACCCTTTGAAGTTCGTGGTTTATTGTTATGCCTGACTAAACTATAATGGTATTAATATTGAATTCTGTTAATTGCTGCAGATCATCAACAGGAAAGTATATGTCAGACAATAATCAAGCGCTAAAAGATGCTGGTCTTAAAGTGACCCTCCCACGGCTCAAAATTTTAGAAGTATTACAACAACCAGACTGCCAACATATTAGTGCTGAAGATTTATATAAAAAGCTGATCGACTTAGGTGAAGAGATTGGTCTTGCGACCGTTTATCGCGTACTAAACCAATTCGATGATGCAGGCATTGTAACTCGTCACCACTTTGAAGGTGGTAAGTCTGTATTCGAACTTTCAACACAGCATCACCACGATCACCTAGTATGTTTAGACTGCGGTGAAGTTATCGAGTTCTCTGATGATCTTATCGAAGAAAGACAAAAAGAAATCGCTCAACGCTACAATGTACAGCTAACTAACCACAGTTTGTATCTGTATGGTAAAAGCATCACTGGGGATTGCAAAGGCAACCCAGACGCACATAAAGCGAAGAAGTAACACAGAACGCTGGCTTAGGTCGGCGTTTTTTATTTGGGCTGATATTGTATTAAGAATCACAGTAGCTTGGCCCACAATTTGGTTATTTCCCAGACACAAAAAAACCGGCTCTAAGCCGGTTTTTTATTAAGCGTCTCTTGAGAAACTAAGCTCCGAGAAACAGAGCTTGGAAAAATAGAGTAGAGAAAAACAAAGCCATTAAGCCTCAGTTTTACCCCAAGTGTCACGTAGACCAACCGTGCGGTTGAATACTAGCGCGTCTGCTTTAGAGTCTTTCGAATCTACACAGAAATAACCTGTACGTTCAAACTGGTACGCTTGCTCTGCCACACCTTCTCCTAGGCTAGGTTCAACAAAACCGTTTAGCGTAACAAGTGATTCAGGGTTTAGCGTTGCAGCGAAATCATCAGCAGCGGCAGGGTTTGGCACTGTGAATAGACGATCGTATAAACGAATCTCAGCAGGCAACGCTTTATCAGCAGATACCCAGTGAATAACGCCTTTCACTTTACGCCCATCTGTAGGGTTCTTACCCAATGTTTCATTGTCGTAAGAACAGAAGATAGTCGTAATGTTGCCTTCTGCATCTTTTTCGATACGTTCAGCTTTGATCACGTAAGCACCACGTAGACGAACTTCTTTACCTAGAACCAAACGCTTGTACTTTTTGTTTGCTTCTTCACGGAAGTCATCACGCTCAATCCAAACTTCTCGTGTAAATGGTACTTCACGAGTACCCATTTCTGGCTTGTTCGGGTGGTTTGCTACCGTTAATGTTTCTACTGTATCAGCGTCGTAGTTTTCAATCACGACCTTGATCGGATCAAGAACAGCCATTGCACGGGGTGCATTTTCGTTCAGGTCATCACGGATACAAGATTCAAGTGAACCGAACTCAATCATGTTCTCTTGCTTAGTCACACCAATACGTTTACAGAATTCACGAATCGAGCTTGAAGTGAAGCCACGACGACGCAAACCAGAAATAGTTGGCATACGTGGATCGTCCCAACCTTCAACTAGGTTTTCAACCACAAGT
>NZ_JBFRVX010000535.1:0-5623 GCF_041475345.1 Vibrio sp. 10N.222.48.A3
TTGCTATGGATGCTGTCTTCCAATATTTACAAGAGTTCGATGACTTCAAAAACTATTGTAACCGTGAGCTAAGATATTCCACATGTGAAAGCTGGGCGAAAACTCGCTGGGAAGATACTTGGTTTAAGGAAAGAAACAACCTGAGTTATGTAAATGCAAAGGCATTTATAGAAGGCGGGGCAATACTCGATACTCGCAATACAGTGATCAACTCTCTAGATAAAGATGCCAACCCGCTCGGTGTTAAGTCTGAGGGAACCATCCGAAACAATGCAATATTTACAACGACAGCCAAGCCTGCAGGATCTTCTGAGACTCGAGCATGGAAAGCCATCACAGCGAGTAATGGTACTGTTTACAATGTAGGTAGTGTTTCTACTAGTGAAACCATTACGGAGACGTCAACGCCGGATCCTGTATTTAGTTCAAAAGCTGCTATTTGGGATGGTACGAATACCAAGCAAATCGATTGGACTCGTGGTGGAACTGCTAGACAAGGCGATTACTATGCTCAAGGTAGCATGCGTTCAATTGCCGAATCGGATACTAAGTTTTATGGCGTAGGCTACAATACTGTTGATGGTAGTGGTGATCTGCAAGATATGAATGCATCTGTATTCATCAGTAAATCTCTGGACTTAGCTGACAGCGCGAATACTTGGACGACCAAATCAATTGAGGGGGCTAAGGTCAACTCTAACTCGTCTAATGATTACAAATACAGTAACTCTGTAGCGACCGATATCAACAAAAACTTGTTTGTTATTGGTAACTCTAAGCGTAATGGTAGAGTGCCTGAAAATGGTAGCGCAGGCAGTAAGATGTTCGTTGTTACTGATGCTTCAGTTGCGACTCCAACAGCGACATACCTAACGGGTGGTATCTTCTTTGCTGGTTCGAGTGGTGAAGCTAGAGCCGTTAACAACTTCAATGAAATTGTTGGTCAAGTTGACGCAGAAACAACGCGTGAAGTTGATGGCAGTGAGCGTAGACACCGTGGCTTTATTTATCCATATCAAGCAACGGGTACTGACCCATCAAGAATTGATCTGTTTCAGAACAAAGCTTGGTTTCTAGATGATCTAACTAACGATGGCAACGTTTCTGGAGAGAACAACAAGTTCCGAATCATTGATGCTTCAGGCATCAACGATGCGGGTGTTATCTCTGCAACAGCTATAAAATGTATGATCGATACAAATGGAGACGGTAGAGGTAACGATGAACGAGCCTACGATACAACGTCTCACAACTCATACTGTGCTGGTGCTGCGTCTAATGCAGTAGAAGAGGTTGTTGCGGTTAAATTGATTCCTATCGAAGGTAAAGGTAAGAGCGATATCCAAGCTCGTAGTACTGATACAGCAAAGGTCGATCGTAAAGGCGGTAGCTTAGGTTGGTTCGCTTTGACTGTACTCGGCTTATTAGGGTTCCGTAGAAAATTTAAATAATTTCATCTCTTGAGCCCGAGTTCACAATTCTGAATTCGGGCTTTTTTATCGCCTTGAGAAAAGTGAAAAACTGGTCGATTCTTAAAGTTGGAGTCACAAAAACTCCGCAAAGTTGTAATCATTGTATGTTAGTAAATAGAACACCCGTATGAGGACTGCACTATGAAGAGACAAAAGCGTGATCGACTAGAACGAGCACAATCTCAAGGCTACAAAGCTGGTATAAACGGTAGGTCACAAGAAGCTTGCCCATATAGCCAAATGGATTCTCGGTCTTATTGGTTAGGTGGTTGGCGTGACGCCAAAGGTGATAAGCAATCAGGTCTCTATAAGTAGATAGGGCGGAACATATTCAAAGATCAAGGCTCCATTGCTGGGTACAGCAGTTGGAGCCTTGTTAGTTTCTGAGTGGGCATATAAGTTAGATAAAATAAATGTAATGGCGTAGAGAGCTAACACTTTAAGCTGATACTGATACTGATACTGATACTGATACTTGTAGTGGAATACACAGTTGCTGGTGGACTAAGACAGTACAGTTTCGGAATAAGAAAGTTTGTTTAATCAGTATACTCTAGTGCACTATAACTAAATGTATTGGAGTGAAAATAAAGCAGCCAATGGCTGCTTTATTAAAATCTAACTGCGTTACTCTAATTAAATGATTAGATTAGAATGCTGACGTATCTTGGAAAAGGCCAACTTTCAAATCTTTAGCAACATAAATCTCTTTGCCATCAACAAGTACGCGACCATCTGCAAGGCCCATAACTAGGCGACGGTTAACAACACGCTTCATGTGGATTTCGTAAGTCACTTTTTTCGCAGTAGGTAGGATTTGGCCAGTGAATTTCACTTCGCCTACACCTAAAGCACGGCCTTTACCTTTGCCGCCAACCCAACCAAGGTAGAAGCCAACAAGCTGCCACATTGCATCAAGTCCTAGACAACCAGGCATTACTGGGTCACCAGGGAAGTGACAGTCGAAGAACCATAGGTCAGGAGTAATATCCAGTTCAGCAAGAATCAAACCTTTACCGAAATCACCTTCAGTCTCAGACATTTTAGTGATGCGATCCATCATCAACATGTTCGGTGCTGGTAGTTGAGGACCTTCAGGCCATAGTTCGCCTTGGCTTGATGCTAGAAGATCTTCGCGAGTGTAAGAATCACGTTTGTTTTGCATTATCAATTACTCCAATTTTTGATAGGTGCATATTAGTGAACAGGTGTACGCTAAACAAGTCCGATCAGTACTAGACAAACCAGTTTTTAATGCGTCCAACAATTCCAATAGGGTGCTCATGTCTTTCAAAGTTTTCAATACGTTCCGCAATTTTGCTTAGAACGCTTTCTTGTTCATCGTCTCTAAATGGTTTGTTCATAATAAGAGGAATCGCTTCATCTACATTAGAGACAGACCAAATATGGAATTCTTTGTTTTTGATGCTTTCAATTAGGTCTGGCTTCAGAGCAAGGTGTCTTAAGTTGGATCTTGGAAGGATCACACCTTGTTCGCCAGTTAACCCGTTGTGTTTACACACATGATAGAAGCCTTCGATTTTCTCGTTTAGCCCACCAACTGCTTGTACACGACCGAATTGGTCGACAGCACCGGTTACCGCTATTTGTTGATTGATAGGGTATTCCGACAAAGCACTGACCAAAGAGCAAAGCTCAGCAAGAGAAGCACTATCGCCATCAACTTCGCAGTATGATTGCTCAAACACAACAGAAGCAGCATAGGGCAACGGATCTTCAAGGTTTAACGCGCTGCTTACAAACGCTTGCATGATCATCATACCTTTGGCGTGAAGGTTACCACCGAGTTCCGCTTTGCGCTCAACGTCGGCAATATCACCATCACCAAAGTGGATAACACATGAAATTCGGGCAGGTTCACCATACGATACTGGGTGTCCTGGTACATCGATAACCGTCAGACCATTAACTTGTCCAACTTGTTCACCCTCGGTTTCGATAATAACTTGGCCATCTCGAATATCATCAAGAGCACGTTCAGGTAAGTACGATTCGCGGTTGTATTTGTGTTGTTGTGCTTGCTGAATATGGTGACCATCAATCTCACCATGGTCGGCTTCAATCAAAGCTTCGTTCAATAACGCATTGTGCCAAATCGGGCATAACGGTATATAGCTTTGGTCTTCAGTTTCTCTCGCACCAGCAGTAAGAATGCCTGTCACCGCCTGTTGCGTGATGTTTGGCAGTTCATAACGTTGTTGGAGCCATTTAAGGTAACCAAGATATTGAGTCAACGTCTCTTCTGTTAGCTTTATGTCTTGTTCAATTTCACTGAATAGGCAGAAACCAGTTTGAATATCACTGTCTAGATAATCAAGATCGCCGAGTTGAGCTCGGTCTCCAACCACAATCAACTTAATATTGTAGGTAAGCGGTAAAGATGGAGATTGGTTTAAGTGTTCTGGGTTGCTACTGATGGGCTCTACGGCCTCACCAAGAAGTGCAGACTTAAGCAGTAACCAGCTTCCCGGGTTTGCTAGAATCAAGTTGGCTGAAACAATCAGATAACCATTGTTCGCTCTAGCCAGTAAGCCAGGCTTTGTCGCAACGACTTGGCCGTCTTTTGATTGAACTTGGTCAAACAGATAGACAGCATTTAAAGACTCAGTTTTTATTACTGGTAACGTGTGATCATCTAGAGCAGTTATTAAAGATTCAACGATCATTTGACGATAGATCGAATTGTCCGGAGCGTTGACAAGTAAAACACGCGAAAGGTTGGACAAGCGGACAAAGCGGGTTAACGCATCGTTGAATCTATGTTGAATGTCTGAAAATGGGAAAGGCGAGATGTCAGGGAATTGCTCTAATTGAGCGCTATATTCGTCGTACTGAGGCGTAACATGTCGCCAATCTACTAGAGTCATTTAAGTTTCTGATTATGATAATGAGGTAGGGAGTATATAGAAAAACCGATCTCGCTTGTAGCTCTATGTTGTAGTTACTAATCACTAAGCTAATATAAGTATGATCTTGGTCTATTCTTTCAAGACAACAATTGTTAAATAGCCTATTTTGGGTTACGCTGTCACTAGGATTAACTCTCGAGATTAGACATGAAATATCAGCAACTTGAAAACTTGGAATGTGGTTGGAAATGGAACTATCTGGTCAAAAAATGGAAAGAAGGCGAGTCGATCACCTGCCATATTGATTCAAGTGAAGCTGACGTTGCTGTACAAGCCTTATTGAAGCTTGAACACCAACCAACAGGTGTTCTTGAGTGGATATCTGACAACATGTCTCCTGAGCTCGATAACAAGCTTAAGCAAGCGATCCGAGCTAAGCGAAAGCGTCACTTTAATGCTGAACAAGTTCACACCAAGAAAAAATCAATCGACCTTGATTATCGTGTATGGGAAAAGCTATCCCAGCGTGCGAACGAGCTAGGTTGTACGCTATCAGATGCTATTGAGTATTTGGTGAGCGAAGCATCTCGTAGTGAACAGGCCAGCAAGACAGTAACCAATCTTAAAGAAGATTTAAGCAAGCTCCTTTCTGACGATAAATAATCATCAACAGTAGTGGTGACATTATGATGTATGTAATCTTAATCGGTGCAGCGTTGGTTTTTTGGTTAGTCGCGGTTGATAGGCCGGTATTGAAAATCAAATTTAACGATGGGGCGATCGAACAAGTTAAAGGTCATCTTCCACCCAGCTTTAAGCACAACCTTCAAGAGATTGGCCACAACAACACTTTTAAAGGTGAATTAAAAGTGTACGCAAAGCGGTCTGGTTATAATCTCAAGTTCACAAAGGATGTACCTAAGAACGTGCAACAACGTATTCGTAATGTATTCCCGCATAACGGCTTCAAATCTAAAGGCTCAAAGAAGGCGTAATGGTCAAGAATTACGTCTTATCTTGTCAATCTTCATACTAAGTTAGTTCTTCGGTTGTCTTAACCATCGTCATACTGTTCTCAGTTCCAATAAAGGAGAACAGTATGAGATATCTAATCCTTTTGTTGTTTTTTTCATCCCCAGTCGTATTTCCCGACGATGCATTGGTTAATCCGGTAGCCAAAAAAATCAAAGCCACGGTCATGAAAGGACTAAAAAAGAGTAATGTTGAAATCGATGGTTATTGTGACCTGATGATTGAAATGAAGCTCTCCAAAGGTTATAC
>NZ_JBFRVX010000536.1:0-3128 GCF_041475345.1 Vibrio sp. 10N.222.48.A3
GACTTGCTGTTACTAAATCACGACCTATAATGCTGAAAACCGGAGCGTCTGCCAACGCTCCGGTTTTTTTGTGTCCGAAGAAAAGTAAACTCGTCTGCCAACGGTTTTACTACGCATTTCGCGAGAGGCACATAATTTTATGAATCAAGGAAAACACCATGCGTATCGAACAAGAACTTAAGTTAGGTTTCAAAGATGTACTCTTCCGTCCGAAGCGTTCTACCCTTAAAAGCCGTTCTCAAGTTGAATTAACCCGCGATTTTACATTCAAGCATAGCGGTCGTCAATGGTCTGGTACTCCAGTAATTGCAGCGAACATGGATTCGGTAGCAAGCTTTGAAATGGCAGCTGCTCTAGCAGAGCACGGTGTTATGACTGCAGTACACAAGCACTACACAGTAGAGCAGTGGGCTGAGTTCGCTAAAACAGCAGACAAGAAAACACTGAACAACGTATTTGTATCAACAGGTACATCTGAAGCTGAGTTCGAGAAAGTTAAGAAGATCATGGCTCTTAGCGAAGAGTTTGTATTTATCTGTATCGATATCGCTAACGGCTACTCAGAGCACCTTGTTGAGTTCGTACAGAAAGTACGTGCAGAATTCCCGACTAAAGTTATCTCTGCTGGTAACGTTGTAACGGGTGACATGGTTGAAGAGCTAATTCTAGCTGGCGCAGACATTGTTAAGGTTGGTATCGGCCCTGGTTCTGTTTGTACTACACGTGTTAAAACAGGCGTAGGTTACCCTCAACTTTCTGCAATCATCGAGTGTGGCGACGCAGCACACGGCCTTGGCGGCATGATCATCGGTGACGGTGGCTGTTCATGTGCGGGTGACGTATCTAAAGCGTTCGGCGGCGGTGCTGATTTCGTAATGCTAGGCGGCATGCTAGCTGGTCACTCTGAGTCGGGCGGTGAAGTAGTAGAGCAAGACGGCAAGCAATACATGAAGTTCTACGGCATGTCATCTCAGTCGGCTATGGACAAGCACTCAGGTGGTGTTGCTAAGTACCGTGCTGCAGAAGGTAAAACTGTTTTACTTCCATACCGTGGTTCTGTTCATTACACGATTTCTGACATCCTTGGTGGTGTACGTTCAACTTGTACATACGTAGGCGCAGCAAAGCTTAAAGAGCTAACTAAGCGTACGACTTTTATCCGTGTACAAGAGCAAGAGAACAACGTATTCGGTAAAGAGTAATCTGAACGAATTCGAATAGTTTGAAAATCAAGGGCCGCTTTTTAGCGGCTTTTTTTTGTTTGGGACAAAAAGCTACGATTGTTGTGCTACCAGAGTTGCTGGCAATCGGCAGTATTGTTTGAACTCAGATTTATGTTCGGTCAACCGGATAAGCCCTTTATTCGTTGTCTGCTACCACTTGGTTTCAAGTTACTAGGAATCAAAGAAGGCGAAACCGCTACCAACAGTGCAAAGATGTGTATCAATTGGTGGACCAGAAAGGCAGCTTCGAACGTAAGACAGACCAAGCCGACAAGCTTGAATGCCTCACTCAACAAATCAAAGTGCTAGAAAATCGAATAACAGAGATTGACGACACCCACATCGAAACCGTCAAAGGTAATAGAACCATTAAAGCTAAGAACATCACCGAAGGCGCGGACACCATCAAGTTTAATGGCGAAAAAGGGGTGTGCACCGGTGTGAGCATTTGCCCGTTTATGGGGAAACCGCATGTGGACGTTTCGAAAACCGTTTATGCAGGGAAGTAACAATGGCGATAAGCAAAGCATCATTAAAGCAAAAGATAGAAACAGAACTGAAAGCCAAAGGCTTCGTGCTCGATGGTGAGATGATGGCTGAAGCCATTGCGAACGCTGTGGTCGATGAAATCAATCAAAACGCTAAGGTGATAGTAGAGTCGGGGAGTTCAGCGGGAAGTTATTCTGCTAACTGACTCGATAGATAGTAGGCTAAAGTTGCTCTTTAAAAGGTATGTGGACAGAATAAATGAAATACTTTCAATTACGTTCATATGTTAATAATCGCCCTAAAACTCGTACCATTATGCCGCTTCTTACGAACAGCTATTGTTATTGCTTTGGGGGGAGAGCCTAAAAAATGGCATTCTGATGAAGAGTTAGAGGAGTACATCACAAGTGTAGATAAGCGGATAGTTCCGTTACTTCACGACCTAATTGTGATGCTAGATTATCTGTATGCGTTAAAGCAAGCTAATGAAGCCCTAGATACTCAAGAAAGAGATGTGCTAGAAGATGCGTATAGGTTGGTTGTTGAGATTAAGGCTATTGCCGCATAAAAAACAGCTCACGCAATAGGGGATTACGCAGAGTAGTGTTTTAAGCTTGTTTTATTTGGGTCTATTAAATAACAGTCTAGTAGACTAAACATAGACCGCTATGTTGTGCTTATCTTGAAGCATCTGTGCCATCGGCGTTAAATCAGTACGCCTAATACGCTTAGGTGTTTGTTTTTTGTTTTTGTCTTTGTTTCGCTTTTTTACCGAACTAGGGTTTAAGTTGTCGTCTGCTGTTGGTTTTAAGAAGCTAACCAATTTGCCGTTATGCATTCTGAATTTTGTGTTCTTTTGCATGATTGATTTAGCTAGGGCTTTGCGCTCTTCAGGAAGAAGCCTGTAGTGTAAGTATTCTAAGATGACAGAAAGCGGGCAACTGTATAGTTCTCGGCAGTAACCTTTTTTTCCACCAAAGGGACGATGGATATTGAACTGCTTCAGTGACGTAGCGGTTTGGGATTCAATTATACCTGTAATTTTGGGACCTATTTTCACATATCCCACATACTTCCAATCACCGCTATCATCAGGTCGATGCGAGTTTAAGTTACGTAAGCGATCTTGGGTGTTTTTTGTGATGCCCATTTTAAACAGATGAGATCTGTTTGAGTATGCGATATAGAGATATGTTGCTTCTTTATATGCCTTTGCAAAACCTTCATGCCTATTTTTTGCCACAATAAGTATCCAACAACGCGTGATTTTATCAGTATGAAATGTTGGACGTGTGCAATGTCAGCGCATTAACTAGTTAATGTAAATTCCGAGTTAGAATTGATTGATATGTAAGCGGACTCCTCAAATGTTCCTCCACCATACAGGCAAGTTAAAAGTGGCGGCAAAAATGGCGG
>NZ_JBFRVX010000537.1:0-2357 GCF_041475345.1 Vibrio sp. 10N.222.48.A3
GTTCGCAATTTTGCATATT
This sequence comes from Vibrio sp. 10N.222.48.A3, assembly GCF_041475345.1. NCBI lineage: Bacteria > Pseudomonadati > Pseudomonadota > Gammaproteobacteria > Vibrionales > Vibrionaceae > Vibrio > Vibrio sp. 10N.222.48.A3. Next base: position 20 of record NZ_JBFRVX010000537.1, read on the forward strand.
TTTAAGGTAAAACAGTCAATATGATTGCCAGTAGGAATCCATTCATACAGTTGCCAACCATAGCGCAGAATCCTGACAAGTTTGAAGTACTACTATCAGCGCAAGAGTTTCGAACTCGTCTACTTGATGAGATATCTCGCGCAACGACTCGTATTAGTTTAGTCGCTTTGTATCTTGAAGATGATGAGGCTGGCCGTGAAATCCTAACTGCCTTATATGAAGCAAAACAAAAGAATCCAGAATTAGACGTGAGCGTTTGTGTCGATTGGCACCGAGCGCAGCGCGGATTGATTGGCGCAGAGTCTTCTGAAGGCAATGCTGCAATGTATAAAGAGTTTGCAGAAAAATATCAGCACTCTGTACCCGTCTATGGCATTCCAGTTCGCGGCAAAGAAGTCTTTGGCGTATTGCATTTAAAAGGCTTTATCGTCGATGACAGCGTGATATACAGCGGTGCAAGCCTTAACAATATCTACCTGAATTACCATGACCGCTATCGCTTTGATCGTTACCATGTTTTAAACAACGCAGCGCTTGCTGATTCAATGTTTACCTACGTACACGAACAGATGGTTGCGGACAGCGCTGTTTATGACCTGGCTGATAAGAACAAGCCTTCGACCAAAGAACTGAAACCAGCGATTCGTCAGTTTCGTGCATCATTAGCAAGGTCTCAGTATCAATTCGATGCTCAAGAGGTTTCAGCAGACCAAGTTGCTGTAACACCATTAGTTGGTATCGGTAAAAGACGTAACCGTCTGAATCAGGGAATCAATCAACTCGTAGCTCAAGCTAAAGATGAAATCTTTATCTGCACACCTTACTTCAACTTCCCACCTAGCCTAGCTAAAGAAGTGAAGAAAGCGCTTAAGCGTGGCGTAAAGGTCAGCATTGTTGTTGGAGATAAGACAGCGAATGATTTCTTTATCTCGCCAGAAGAAGAGTTTAAAACGATTGGTGGTCTGCCATACCTTTACGAATTGAACTTACGTCGTTTCGCTAAAGCGAATGAGGCTCATATTGCTAGCCGTAATCTATCAATTCGACTTTGGCAACACGATTCTAATAGCTTCCACCTAAAGGGTATTTGGGTAGATAAGCGCTACATGCTACTAACAGGTAATAACCTAAACCCTCGCGCATGGAAGTTGGATCTAGAGAACGGCATCTTTATCCAAGATAACTACCATCACCTAACAGACAAGTTTCAGGCTGAAGTGGATAATATCCTTCAACACACTCAGCTTATCTGTACTTATAAGCAGTTAGATAAGGTAGAGAGCTACCCGTTGGAAGTTCAGAAGTTGATTCGTAAGATCACTCGTGTGAAAGCCGATAGAGTACTTAAGCAAATACTGTAGTCGATGGATTAGAAATACTATTTATCAACGCCTAGCAAACACTAGGCGTTTTTGTATCTACGATATAAATGACTAAATCGTGAAAATCGTTGATAAGTACTACCACCCGAATTCTATCTATTATCTCCTCGAACACATGGCCTTATCTTGGAGAACTTCTCGATCCAAACACCGAAAAAATCACAGAAAATCCAAGATGATTTTAAAAAATCAAAATAGAAACGATCCCGACAATATTGGGCTGTAGAGTGTTGATGCCTGGTTTCAAGAGGAAGCTAGGTTTGGTCAACAGAACACAACTACACGTCTTTGGGGACTCGTGGAACCAGGCCTCGTGTGGTAAAAAACAGCAATTTGAATACGGCTATTTGTTTGGTTCGGTATGCCCCAAAACAAGAATTGGTGAAGCCATAGTAGCTCCTTGGGGCACAAGGGCATAAAGACAAACCAATTAGAGCAGATATCTAAGGCCAGTGAAAAAGGACATCATGCAGTCTTTATTATGGATGGATCTGGCTGGCATACCGATGATATTGCGAGAGAGTTTAATAATTTCGGCACTATTAAGCTTCCTCCCTACTCGTCAGAGCTCAACCCTATAGAGTAAGTTTGGAGTTGGTTGCAACAACATTATCTAGCGAATCAAAGTTTCACTGATTATAACGACATTGTTTCCAAGGTTTGTCGCGCTTGGAATGGATTTCTTGAGTGCAAAGATCGTGTCACAAAAATGAGTAGAAGGGATTGGATAAACCTGATCAGTTAATTTTCCGGATTGGTATAACAGTAAAACACTTTTTTCAAATGTAAAAAAGCCCTGCTATTTCTAGCAGGGCTTCTCTAATAAGTGGCGGAGTGGACGGGACTCGAACCCGCGACCCCCGGCGTGACAGGCCGGTATTCTAACCAACTGAACTACCACTCCGCAGTGGAATACTTGTCGTCGCTGACAAGTGTTCAAATTTAAAGCCTGGCGA
>NZ_JBFRVX010000538.1:0-2262 GCF_041475345.1 Vibrio sp. 10N.222.48.A3
GCTTCTACTTGGTCTTATCATAGTGATTTTGTTGGGGCGCAGTTCTAAAAATGATGAGCAGCAGCCGACACAAGACCAACCAATTCAATCAGATGCAAGTAGCGTCGCGCCTATCGCTTTAGGCGACGAGATGGACGACTTTGATAATGAATTGTCTTTAGACGATGAACAATTTGGCAATGAAGATGATGCTGATAAGTTATTTGATGACCAAGCATCGCCTGAAGAAGATGTATTTGCAGGTTTAGATGATTCTGATCTCGATTTTAATCTCGATGATGACGATGATGACCCATTTGCGAGTATTGGCGAAAATGGTGACTTAGACACTAACTTCGATGATCTGGAGTTAGACAGCAGCAACGGCATTAGTGTCAATGGCGATGACAAGGCGCTTGGTCTTGAAGAGATGGAGCGTGCACTCGATAAAACATCAGAAAGCGAACTCGGTTCTGATGAGGCCGATTTTGATCTTTCAGATGATAACTCAATGTCGAATGAAGATATTGAATCGCTACTATCACAGGATTCTGAGACTGAAGATCTAGGCTCTAACGAACTAGACCAATCTCTATTAGATGATCTATTTGCGCTTGATGATGAAGATGATGATAGCTTCGATATTGATGCTTTAATCTCAGAAGAGCAAAGTGATTCGATTTCTAATACCGACACATCAGCAACCGATGATTTTGACATTGATGCGCTTATCTCTGAACAACAGAGCGATACTGCACCTGCGGGCGTGAGCAACGATGAATTTGATATTGATGACATCTTCGCTCAGGTTGCGGCTCAGAACGATCAAGTCAATGAGCCTGTGAATCTCGATAATGATGACGAGGTTGCTGAGAATCTAAACAGCGCTTTGGCGTCTGATGATGATATCGATAACATCCTTTCTCAGTTTGATCTGCCAACCGAAAGTGAAGAAACTCAAGGCAGTGTCGACCTGCTCGATGAGCAATTGACAGGGGATGATGTTGATCTCAGTAATTCAACAGATCTCCTAGATGATATGTTGGAAGATGAATCGGATGATGATTCTGAGAGTGATCCTCTAGGTTTTGACTCATTATCTGAACTCGAAGAACTCTCAGGCTTGTCGACCGATGATGAGCTAGATATTTCGGAAGACAGTACTGAAACCTTGGATGAGTTGATTGATGATTCTGATGATGACTTTGAACTCGATGCCGAGAGCACAGACTTACTAGATGATTTTCTAGACGAAGACGCCAATGATGCTCAAGTTGCCGTCGAAGGTGACGAGACGTTAGATGAACTGCTAGGTAATGATCTATCAGTCGGTGAAACCGATGAACAAGATTCAGACTCTTTAGACCCATTTGATGATCTACTGACAAGTGGCATTGAAGACGAACTTGAACCTGAAGAGAAGGCGTTTGATAAAGAGTTAGACGAAGCCTTTGGTTTTGACAACGCCAGCGATGAGTCCGAAAAGGATTCAGACGTCGAACTTACTCCGTTAACCTCAGAAACACCTGAAGCTGAGTCTGAGCAAGCATCGGACATTAGTGCAACACCACAAGCTGAAGTCATTAGTGATGAATCGTTAGATTCGGAAGTGATTCAAGACAGTGCAGACGTTAAGCCAGAAAATAATGAAGCCTTTAATCGTGATGACTTTATCGATGATTTGTTCGGTGTCGCACCGGCAACAGATGCTTTACTTGATGACTCGCTAGAAACAACAGACGAAGCATTGATTGATGAGTTAATGACTTCTGATGACAATGATTTATTGCCAGCGACAGAAGAGCCTGTTGAGTCATTAATTGAAAATGCGGTTGAACCAGAGCAAGCGTCTCTTTCAGACAGCAACGAAGTGTCAGCGGAAAAAATAGTATCCGCTGAAGAAACCGCATCATCGGTTGAAGATGATGAACTGGATATCGACTCACTGCTCTCTGAGAATTCTGATTTTGACAAACCAGTTTTTGAAGAGCGAGTTCAAGAAGAAACTGTACAACAAGAAGCAGAACCAGAGCCGAAAGAAGCCGACGCCCAAGAACAGCGTGAAGACATCGCTGCTAGTTATGAAGAGCAAGTATCGCCATCGTCTTTAAATGATCTCTCTGAAGATGATGAAGAGACGGTTGAAGACTGGTTAGCCGAAGCTATAGACGATGTAGAGTCGCCTGCGAATGTTGCCTCTGATTTTGACTTTGAACCGAAAATCCAAGGTAGCGATCAGTTTGAAGATGTCGTTGAATCCTTGCCAGAGCCAGAGCCAGAGCC
>NZ_JBFRVX010000539.1:0-2141 GCF_041475345.1 Vibrio sp. 10N.222.48.A3
AGCTCATCGGTAAATCAGAGAAACGAACAAGACGCCCTACTACCGATGAAATAGACCTGTTAAAAGAAGCACTAGAAGAACGCGAGCAACGCAGAGAAAACAAAATCCCCTACTCCGAGCTTCTAGACTTCAGCATCCTGAGCTGTATGAGAGTCAGCGAAGTGTGTGGTATACGGTGGGAAGACTTAAACGAAGAACTTAAAACAGTGATCGTACGTGACCGAAAAGACCCACGAAAGAAAGAAGGCAACCATATGGTAGTTCCTCTACTTGGTGAAGCATTCGATATTGTGATGAGGCAAGAGCGTAAAAGAGAGTTGATATTCCCTTACAACCCACGCTCAGTTGGCCGAGGCTTTGTTGAAGTGTGCCAGAAGGTTGGAATTGATAACCTGCGCTATCATGACCTACGCCGTGAAGGTGCAAGCCGCTTGTTCGAGAAAGGTTTTACGATTGAGGAAGTTGCTCAAGTAACTGGTCATAGGAACCTAAACACCTTGTGGCAGGTTTATACCCAGTTGTTCCCGCATAAATTGCATGAACGTAAAATATAAAAGCGATTAATGGTTCTTTGCTATACAATCGAGTGAGTATTACTTGGAGTAACAATATGTCTGGTTATCTGACTAAAATTAAAACTAAAATCCCTTATTCTGATAAAGAAGTAGACATAGATGTCAATGGGAAAACGCTAATATTAACTGGCGGGAATGGGTGCGGTAAGACTCAACTACTGAACTATCTTTACGAAAAACTAAATGACCGCATAGTCAAGAAAGACAACACAAGTTTGGAGCAACTAGAAAGAAGCAAAATATCTTACGAGGAAATTTTGGAGCGTGAGGGCCCCGCAAACCAGTCTTATGACTCTTGGGCTCGAGAATTAAAAAATATTGTTCAAAAAATAGAAGAAGCCAACCAACCACCTATAACGTTATCTGATCTGGAGGGGTTTGTTTTAAAACACAAAGATTTTCAAGCACTCCTTATTTCTTTCGAAGCCGGAAGAAAGTCAGACATTTTAAAACCGTCTTCAGTTAGATCATTGAGTAGTCTAAAAGAAAAAGACCTACATTCTGTAACAAGGCCACATCAAAGCCAGACTGCATCATCTCTATTTGAAGAGTTCCTCGTCACAAGTATTGCCAATCAAGCTTTCTCTGAATCCAAGAAGATCAACAATGACCCAGAAGAAGCTGAGCGCATTAATAAATGGTTTATAAAACTAGAGAGCGATTTACAGAGCCTCTTTGAAGATGAAGAGCTTAGACTAGTTTTCCAATCGGACTCGTTTTCTTTTGAGGTTCATCAGCCACACAAAGAACCCTATACATTTCAAAGCCTGTCATCTGGATTCTCTTCAATTATGGCTGTGTATGCTGATTTAATTACGAAGGTGTCATTACGTTTAATAGACCCAGATGCTCTTACGGGAATTGTTTTAATTGACGAAATTGATGCGCACCTTCATGTATCATTACAGAAAAAAATTCTAGCTTTCCTTAAAAACGCATTTCCGAAAGTACAGTTTATTGTGACTACACATTCACCGTTTGTAGTCTCATCTGTAGACGATGCTGTAATTTACGATCTTTCAAAACGAGAACAAGTCGAAGATCTATCTATGTACTCCTATGAATCTGTTTTAGAAGGCTTATTTGGTGTCCTTCCAATTTCTAGTTTACTTCAAAAGAACATTGAAACATTAGCCAAGTCACTTGAAAGACACCCAATTGACGTTAAAGAAATTCAGTCACTATTAGAGAAATTACCCGAAGATGAAGACTCACTGGACTCTGAATCACTTTACTTTGTTAATTCCGCAAAACTAGCAATCAGCAAAGCCAAGAGGTAGCCAGATGTTCAATGTAGTTAGAAGTGAACCAGCTCCTTCCTCATTAGCTGAGGGAAAAAAGTATGATTCCAAAGATGTTTGGGATGCCTTGAAAAATGTGTTTCACAAGAAGTGCTATATCTGTGAAACATTTGAACCACAAGACATAAATGTAGAGCATTTCATTCCACATGAGGGTGATGAAAGATTAAAGTATGAGTGGGAAAATTTATACTTTTCGTGTGGTCGCTGCAACAATATTAAACTCGCTAAGTATGATGATCTATTAGACTGCTGTGACCCTAAG
>NZ_JBFRVX010000540.1:0-8797 GCF_041475345.1 Vibrio sp. 10N.222.48.A3
GCCTTACGTTACAACCAATTCAGAAAGTGAGCGGGGAAGTTAACCTACCTGGCTCAAAAAGTGTTTCTAATCGTGCGCTTCTTTTGGCTGCACTTTCAACGGGAACAACTCGCCTAACAAACTTACTAGACAGTGATGACATTCGTCATATGTTGAATGCATTAACACAGTTAGGTGTTGATTATCAGTTGTCTGCAGACAAAACAGTTTGTGAAGTGACAGGTGTTGGTGGTGCATTCTCAAGTGACAAAGCCCTAGAGCTTTTCTTAGGTAACGCGGGTACAGCAATGCGTCCATTGGCTGCTGCACTTTGTTTAGGTCGCGGTGAATACGTTCTTACTGGTGAGCCACGTATGAAAGAGCGTCCAATTGGTCACTTAGTGACTGCTCTGCAAGAGGCCGGCGCCAACGTCGAATACTTAGAGAACGAAAATTACCCACCGCTGAAGATCACGGGTACTGGGCTAAAGAGTGGTACAGTTTCTATCGATGGTTCTATCTCTAGTCAATTCTTGACGGCATTTTTGATGGCTGCACCTTTAGCTGAAGGCGAAGTGACCATCAAAATCGAAGGTGAATTGGTTTCTAAGCCTTACATCGATATTACGCTGCATATCATGAAGCAATTTGGTGTGGATGTTATCAACAGTGACTACCAAGAATTTGTGATTCCAACTGGGCAATCTTACATAGCACCCGGTGATTTCTTGGTTGAAGGTGATGCATCATCTGCGTCATATTTCCTTGCAGCCGCTGCTATCAAAGGTGGCGAGATTAAAGTGACAGGTATTGGCAAAAACAGTATCCAACTCATCGGCAAGTTCGGGCTGTGAAATGTATAGTTCGTTAGCAACTCGTCCTAGCGCAGCATTAAAACCAAGACCGGACTCTGTACAAACCACCAGCAGATCAAGAGCATCTGGTACACCATTCTTGATCTTTCTCTGTCTATCTTTTTGCATTTTACTCAATATAAAATTGGGTAAAAACGTACCGACAAAGATACAAGTCACGATCAATAAGTTGTTGTAACTGCCCCCTATCGCTAAATAAAACACCATAAATGCACAAACAAACCCGACAAGGGCTGACAGTACTTTGAAAGCATAAAAGACAGAAAGCGCACTTTTTTCATGGTATCCGGCATGCATGAGTTTTTCTGAGTAAGTTTCGTTGTCTTTTTTATTCCCTCGTCCAATAAATGGCGTTAACGACTCTAACGTATTGGTAAAATCGTAAGGTTTTCGACTACTCGTATGACGACCACTGGATATCTGCTTTAGCTTTTTATCCAACGGGGAGCGAGTGCCTACAAAAAGAAAACCAAGCGTGAGGGTCAGTAACATAGTGGTCAGCAAGATCATCCCGTACAGTAAGGCTTGGCTACTGATCCCGAACTCAGAGAGTGCTTGCTTCCATACATCTAAATCAAAGAATTCCATAATCTATATCTCGATATTTATTATTTTTCTTATCCACAACGCCCCAATAGCCAACAAAATAACCCCAATACTGACCATCGATATTCCTCTAGGGTCGGTATACAAAGGTTCTATGTATTCTGGGTTTACGAATTTAAGGCCGAAAAACAGAACAAAGGGAGAAAGAGTCAGTATCCAGGCAGAAAGCCGACTCTCAGCAGAGAGAGTTTTGATTTTTCTTTCTAGTTTAAAACGCGCTCTCAGTACTTCAGATACTTTTTGCAGATTCTCAGAGAGATTCCCCCCAGTCTCTTTCTGCAGCATGACTGCACTAGAAAAAGCCAACATCGAAACCGTGGGTGCTCTTTCTGTCATTTGCATAATAGCGAGCCTCAAATCGTAACCGTAGTTCAACAAGTTGTAGGTGTTCTTAAATTCAACGCCAATAGGTTCAGGCATCTCCTCACCCACCTCATTGAAAGACTGAACCAATGGCTGACCTGCTTGTAAAGCTCTCCTGATAATATCCAAAGCTTCTGGTAACTGTTCTTCGAATCGTGCCATTCTGTATGTCACTCTGTTTTGAACAAACAAGTAAGCAACAACCCAAGCAAAGACAAAAGCCGCTACACAAATGAACCACACTTGATTTGATACTAAAGCAACCAAAGCCAACAAAGTGGCGCACAAGAACACAATCAATAAGAAGCGACTTAAAGTGATCTTCAGCCCCGCTAATTCCAGCATACGTTTTAGGTCTGCAAAGAAAGGAATGACAATCAACTTCCGGTCAAGTGGTGATAGTTCTTTGTTGTAGTGATCTTTTAAGAGCGACAAACTCTCTTCATCAATATTTCTTTGTGTCTCTTTTAAGCGACGAGTCAACTCTTTGTGCTTAGCTTTTTTTCCGGCAGCTGGCAATAATAAGGCTTGTGAAATAAACAACACCGCAACAAACAATAGAACCAATGAAACTGTTACGCTATCCATAATCCGCTCCTCAGCTATGTGATTCGGTAAAGAGCTCAAACGGCAAATCAAGACCACGCTTCACCAATTGGTCATGAGACTGAGGCACCACACCGGTTGCTGTGTAATAACCTAAAATATTGCCATGCTCATCGACACCTTGACGCTGAAAGTGGAAGATCTCAGACATCGTGATGACCTCTCCTTCCATACCATTTATCTCTTGAATGCTCACCATACGGCGCTTACCATCTTCCTGCCGCTCCATCTGCACAACTAAATGGATAGCAGAAGCAATCTGCGCTCTGAGGTTTTTGGTAGAAATGTTCCAACCAGCCATCGAAAACATATTCTCAACACGGCTTAGAGCATCACGGGGGGTATTGGCGTGAATAGTGGCAAGAGATCCATCATGACCAGTATTCATAGCCGCTAACATATCGACAGCTTCGCTACCACGCACCTCACCAACCACAATTCGATCCGGTCGCATACGTAAGGTGTTTTTTACCAATTCTCTTTGACTAATCTCCCCTTTCCCTTCTAAATTAGCAGGGCGGGTTTCTAGGCGAATAACATGGGGTTGTTGAAGTTGTAACTCGGCAGAGTCTTCTATAGTAATGATTCGTTGGTCTCGAGGAATGAAACCAGAAAAGATATTCAGTGTGGTTGTTTTCCCTGACCCCGTCCCTCCTGAAATCAAGATATTAAGCTCACCTTTCACTGCAGCCTCCACAAACTTAGCCATTTGTGGAGAGGCTGATTTATACTCCAGTAAATTATCCATAGTTAAGCTATCCACAGCGAAACGTCGTATGGATACCGATGGGCCATCTAAAGCAAGAGGTGGGATAATCGCATTCACACGAGAACCGTCGGCCAATCGAGCATCCACCATTGGAGAAGCCTCATCAATTCGACGCCCCACTTGGCTAACAATACGGTCAATGATGTTTCTAAGGTGTCGGTCATCTAAGAAAGTATAGGGTGTCTTTTCTAATTTCCCCCCTCGCTCAACGAACACACTCTTAGGTCCATTCACGAGAATATCGGATACCGTTTTATCTGCTAATAACGGTTCTAACGGCCCCAGTCCAAACACTTCATCCTCGATTTGCTTGATAACTCTTTTTCGACCTTCAGCACTCAGGGCATGACTTTGATCGTCAGCCATTAGCTGAACAATCGCTTCATGGAGGTCGACTTTAGCACGCTCTTTATCAAGGCTAGAAAGCAAACCAAGGTCGAGTGTTTCTAAGAGCTGCTTATGGAAATAGTGTTTAATTGATAATTCTTGTTCTAAGACTTTTTTTGCTTCATTAACCGATTTTTCTTGTTCTTCTCTGGCATCTAGCCCTTTTAAAGCAACTGAATCACTAGCATCACCTTGAGGAAAGGCAGCAACGTTTTCGCTCTCCTGCTGCGAAAATTGTTCTGCTTTTTTTTCAAACTCCGGATTTATATTTTTTCGTTTAAAGAACATAACGATCCCTCATCTATATGCTTAGAACAAACAATCTATGAAAATATCTTTTTGAGCCAACTCTTCTCTTCTTGTTCCGGAGGAGAAAGGATGTGAGATAAATCGATGATCGACCGTGTAATCGAACTCTTCTTTTTTGACTCAACCAAAGGCTGACCTAAATTGGCACTCTCTAGTGCCACTTTAAAATCGTTAGGCATTAAATGGATATCATGCTTTCCAACGGTCTGTTCTATATCCGATAATTTAATGGTTTGTCGTTTCTCATAACGATTTACGATGATCTCTATTGCATCTTGTTGTAATCCGTACTCAAACTTCAGCGTTCTTACTAAACGGTTACTGTTTTTAACAGACACTAAGGTTTGTTGAGCAACAAGTAGCACCTTAGTCGCAGGGGAGATAGCCGAAGCAAAGATATGATCCAAGCCTCGAGAGAAATCAATGATAATGTAGCGATAGAAACGGCGTAGTACAGGTAATAACTTTCCAATTTTCTGGGCGTGCTCATAATCATCCGCGTTGTTTTCATGCTTGAAACTTAAAACATGCAACCCAGATGTATGCTTGTTCACTAAACTTCCTAACGACATTTCATCCAAATCATTAGAACTGTCGATGGCATCCGAAATACTGTAGGACGGCGTGATATTCAAATATTCTGGAATAACACCAAACTGGAGATCAATATCAAGCAACAGCACCTCATTCGGGTGATAACTTGCTATTTCTACGGCTGTATTGAGCGCTAAGGTTGTCGCCCCCATACCACCTTTAGTATTGATAAATAAAAACACTTCACCATAACTAGAGTTTTCAATTTTCTCCGCTGCAGTTTTCTTAAGTAGCGGTAAAAGACCTGAAATTGAAATGTCATGAGATAGAAAATCAGAAGCACCAAGTCTTAGCGCTATTTTCAATGAGCCGTTATCACTCTCATCACCAAACACAACTAAAGATAAATCATGCTCTTCTAACTGTAGGTTGTAGCTTTGAAGATCCACCATTTTCTGAGCCCAACCACCACTTGCTTCAACAAAAATAAGATCGGGAGCATCTATATTTTTCACATACTCTTCAGTCATACCTAGCAAAGAAAAAGAGTCGATATGAACATTTCGACAGCGTTTTAATTGCTGTCTCATATGTGCATGAAATTTTTCGTTGCTATAGATAAGCCATACATTCAAGTTGGTTTTAAGGCGAATCGCATCGTCTTCACTTGGTAAAATATCAATTGCTTCGCCCATACTACCCACCCTGTACTGGTTCCGGACACCTTGTCCTAGTATTTGTTTCAGCCTTTATCACACCCAAATTCTCAGCTGGTAAAATTGTCTCAAACGCAGGGGCAGTAAGAAAACCATTGGCCCCTAAAAAGCTTAGGTTACTGATCAGTTGAATGCCATAACCTATAGCTCTTGCTCTAACAAACTTGATCGCACTCAGGTTCGCTTCGAAATCAGAAGTAATTTCAACGCCAGAAGCATCTAAGTACGCGACCTCCAAATTACTATCACTAAAGCCTAGTAGTGGTATGTCTTCTACGACAACCCCCGCAATGTTATCGCGATCTAGCACGTAACAAACGGTCGCTAACCTAGCTGCTTTTCTGGTCGCCTCATTAACAATCTGCAATGAAAATACGTAAGCCCCTAAAGCTAGAATCAGAAAAATCAGCAAAAACACCAACCAAGAAACAATCGTAAATTCGATGATGGCTAAACCGCTATGTTTCTTGATTGACTCCATCAAAAAACCCTCATCACGGACGACACACTCAAGGGAATTGATAAACTTTCAGATGAAAATGGGACAGATAAGAAATGAGGAACATACTCATAATTCACCGTTATTCTCACATAACTGTCCGCAGTGGGAGGAGTAACAACCACATCAGAAGTTGCAAGACTAGAAAGTATGGCTGTACCTACCGTGTTTTTCCCGTAAACCACGATGTTTTGAATTTCCGCAGTCGGCGCCAATGCTCCACCTTGTGTTCCATAAACTTCGCTAACTGCGTATCGAGCCCCATTTTGAACCGATTTAGATATCACATTGTAATGAATTAGAATGTTTCCCAACTCAAGAACCAACACTAAGAAAAACAATAAAACTGGTGTTGCAATCATCATTTCAATAGCTGCGAGACCTTGCTGCTTGTTTAATTTCCTATTCATAACTAAGAGCCTCCCCCATCAGGGTCTTTATACAAAACAATTTTGTATGGACCTTCAGTTGATGATTCAGAACCACCAGAGCCACCAGCGACACTACAAGAATGTATAAACTCACCAAATACTGCTGGGGTTCCTGAATTGTTACTTGGTGCCTTTTGCAATAAGAAGAAACACCCTATTTTCTGCACGGTAAAACTGGTTACTCCACCACTTTTACCCGAACAATCGACCATCGGAATTGGAAGAATGCGTCGCCATGCTGTACCACCAGAAACACAACCCGAACCATTGTTTGTAATACATGCGTTTGTGTCTGACTCATATTGAGCATAGGTATAAGAGCCATCAAAATTAATGTCGCCCGTTTTTTTATCTATCTTAATTTGGGAGTTAGGCTCGGTAGTGACATAATCAGAAGGATAAGCTGAACTTGATAAACCACCACCATAATCACCAAAGCGAGTGTTCAACCCATCAGCAGTGGGGCCGACAGTTCCCCCGGGCTTGGTAGTGACACTATCGCCAATAGCTACGGAGTAGTCGTAATAACCAGCCAACGCCTCTTTTACTGTTTTTCCCCCAGACCCAAAGTCCAGCAAGTGATAGTTACCATTCCCCATTTGTGACAGTTTTTTATCACCCACTTTTAGAGCATGAACGGTTCCTACTTCATAGCCAAATACATTGGTAATTGCTTCACCGGTCGCATCATCATAGCCGTCTTCATTGATGTCATTATCTGAAGTTCCATCACCAATACATACTCCAATAGGTACAATGTTGTTGACGACTTGCAGTCCAGAACTAGGCCCAGCAACCGCTGTTGCCGATACATCTTTAGCTAAACCAAACATCTGAATGAAAAATTCATCCATATCCAGTGAACTAACATTAACGCGAACATAAACATCATCATCAGCACCAAACGTAGTTGTCCCCGCAAAACTTTGAGGGTCATTGGAGTATTCAACACTTACCACTGCTGTAGAAAAATTAAATTCATGATTACCAGAAGCTCCCGCCATAGCATTCAATGTTGATGTAACTTCTGCAGATACCGCAGCCTGGTCTTTGCTGTTATCCAATATAGTGGCTGCAGCCAATGCAGCGGAGTCAACCGCATTCTGTAAGCGCGTTTTATTCACTAGCATATGGTTGATGTCCACCGCCAAAGCAGACACCGCAAGGAATACGAGTAACGCAATGGTCACAAAGATGACCACCAAACCTCCCTGCTTCTTGGGACTATTTGATACTTGATACGACATAAAGTACCTCCACGCTAATTAAAGCTTTGTAAAACCTGGCTATTATTTCCGGAAAGATCCTCATCACCTTTGCCCACATAGCTGTCATAACTAGCTTGCATACGCTCACCAGTCCCATCAGGTAAAACTTCCAAGTTCTCTTGAGTCGCGTTCGGGTTGTACGTTTGTTCCACTTTCAACTGAACAACCGACTGCCCTAAAGGCGCGTCATTCGCACAACCAACTAATACCAGTGCGAGAAAGACCATCATTGTTCTAATCATATCTATCTCCTTACAAATCATGACCGAATGAACCTTCACTACCACCATCAGTTGGTGTGATAGGTTTAGAAGAACTTACATTACTGTTGTCTTCAGAATCAGAAGGCTCAGCAATATAAGCGCTTCTACCTAACAAGTAATATTCCAGGTCATTCGGGTCAACAAAGGCATCAGTTGGCAGTGTGACTTTGCTTCTGTCTACGGGTTTAGCGAGCCTAGGCGTAACAAGAATGACAAGCTCTGTTTCGCCAGATACATACTCTTGACTATTGAAGAGCTGACCTAAAATTGGCACATCCCCAATACCTGGCATTTTGTTACTGACGTCCCGCACGTTTTCACTCAGAAGCCCCGCAATACCAATAGTTTGTCCATCCGCAAGTTCAAGCGTAGAAGAGGCACTTCGACGTGTGATTGGAGGGATGAAATACGTCGCATTCGTCGAACCAGGGTCGATAGTCAATGAACTGCTGTTCGCAATTTCACTCACATCCACAGCCAAGTTTAGATTGATCTTTTTATCACTCAGAACCGTTGGGATAAATTTCAGACCGACCCCATACTCTTTATATTCAATCGTAATACCATCTTCATCTGGCACAGGGATAGGGAATTCACCACCCGCTAAAAACTCAGCCTTAGATCCACTTAATGCGGTTAAGTTAGGTTCAGCTAATACTTTCGCTACACCATTCTGTTTTGCTACATCCAGGGCGAATGTAAACAGGGTATTACTATCAATGAACGAGCCTAAAATCCCGTAATCAGTAGAGGTTGGAATATCAAAGACAGGCGTAGCCCCTAATACACCAGCAGGAACCGATGATGCACCCCATGAAAAGTTAGAGCCACTGGTCTGGAAGAAGTGGAAATTGGCATCGAACTTTCTCACTAAGCTTCGCTGAACCTCGGCGACCGTCACTTCTAACATGACTTGTTGAGCGCCACCAATCGACATTAAATTGATGACTCCGGTGGCAGCAACTTGCTCACTACCACTCTCTTTAGAGTCGTCTGCAGCTTGCCCTGCTGCGTAAGTTTCAGCAATTCGCATGGCAACATTCATCTTCTGTTGGTTGCTAATTTGCCCACTCAGTAACAAACGATTCTGCGCGCTGTGAACCTCTATAGTCTCATCAGGAAGAAACTCATACAGCTTGGACTTCAAACTATTTAAGTCATGAGTGACCTCGATATTAATCGACTCAATCAA
>NZ_JBFRVX010000541.1:0-2382 GCF_041475345.1 Vibrio sp. 10N.222.48.A3
GCCAATCGTCTCAGAATACTGAGTTGCCAAGTGGTTTGATGTTGGGTGCTGGTTCTAAGGTAGTTGCAACCCAAAAGGTGCACACTCACGGTAACGCACAAACAACGTCGAATAGCCTAGATATGATGATTGAAGGCGACGGTTTCTTCCAAGTTGAGATGCCAGACGGTGAAACAGGTTACAGCCGTAATGGTCAGTTCACATTGAACGGTGACGGCGCGATCGTAACATCGGGTCAAGGTTATGCCCTACAACCCGAAATCGTTATTCCTGAAGACGCGATCTCGGTAACGGTTGGGAACGATGGTGAGGTGTCGGTTCGTCTACGTGGTCAGCAAGACAACGTCGTGGTTGGTCAAATCACTATTACTGATTTCGTAAACCCAGGTGGTTTAGAGCCCATTGGCCAAAACCTTTACTTGCCTACAGGTGCAAGTGGTGACCCGCAAGAGGGTGTTCCGGGGTTGAATGGCTTAGGTAATGTTCGTCAGTCTATGCTTGAAGCATCCAATGTAAACGTAACTGAAGAGTTGGTTAACATGATTGAAGCTCAACGTGTATACGAAATGAACTCAAAAGTTATCTCGGCGGTAGATAAGATGATGAGCTTCGTTAACCAACAACTGTAGCTAGTTAATTCGCTGTTTACTTATTTCTTTTGATCGTTCTGTTTACCATTGCCCGCTGAGAGTATGTCGCCATGAAACGTATTGTTTGTTTAGCCCTATTTTTGTCTATGACTGGCTGCGCCCCATTGGCTCCAATTGAAACTCCGGCGCAAGAGAACGCAACCACAGTGGTTGATGCCGTAGAAGGCGACAAGTCGGCCCAGGAAAGCTCTGGTATTATCGACACACTTCGAGATAGAACGGACCCTATTGCTGGTGATCCTGCATGGGCGCCAATTAACCCGAAGAAAAAACAAGAGCATTATGCGGCAGCAACAGGCTCACTGTTCAATGCTAACCACATTGGTAGCATGTATGACGACTCAAAACCTCGCGGTATTGGTGACATTATTACAGTTGCGTTAGATGAGAATACGCGAGCGACTAAAAAAGCTAATGCAGATATGTCTAAATCGAACGATGCATCGATGGAACCGTTAGCTGTAGGCGGTGAAAACCTAGAACTTGGTAAATACAACTTTTCTTACGATCTGAGTAACACCAACACCTTTGCTGGAGATGCATCAGCTAACCAAAGTAACAGCATCAGCGGTTACATTACGGTTGAAGTTATTGAAGTATTAGCTAATGGCAACCTAGTGGTTCGTGGTGAAAAGTGGATGACGTTGAATACGGGTGATGAGTACATTCGCTTAAGTGGCACCATCCGCCCTGATGATATCGACTTTGAGAATACCATTGCTTCGAACCGTGTTTCGAATGCACGAATTCAGTACTCAGGTACGGGTGTGCAGAAAGATATGCAAGAACCTGGGTTCTTGGCACGATTCTTTAATGTATCTTTGTAGAGCTAGAGACTGTGTCGACATACTGACACTTTCAGAATTATCTAATTTCAAGCTAACTCATTATAAATTAAAGCAATACAGACAGGTTACTCAATGAAAAAACTAACACTCGTACTCTTCGGCATGCTATTTCTTGCCTCCAGTGCTCATGCCGCGCGTATAAAAGACGTGGCAAAAGTAGCGGGTGTTCGTAGTAACCAACTTGTCGGTTATGGTTTGGTGACGGGTTTGCCGGGCACCGGTGAGACAACTCCCTTTACCGATCAAACGTTTAACGCAATGCTGCAAAATTTTGGCATTCAATTGCCGCCTGGCACCAAGCCAAAAACCAAAAACGTTGCGGCGGTAATCGTTACCGCTGAACTTCCGGCATTCTCCAAGCAAGGTCAGGAAGTAGACGTAACGGTGTCGTCTATTGGTTCAGCAAAAAGCCTTCGTGGTGGTACTTTGCTGCAGACTTTTCTTAAAGGTCTGGACGGTCAAGTGTACGCTGTGGCACAAGGTAATTTGGTTGTGAGTGGTTTTAGTGCTCAAGGCAACGATGGTTCTAAGCTCGTTGGTAACAACCCAAACGTCGGTATCATCTCTAGCGGTGCGACGGTAGAGCAAGAAATCCCAACCCCATTTGGTCGTGGTGACTACATCACTTTCAACTTAATCCAATCTGATTTTACTACGGCTCAGCGTTTAGCTGATGCGGTTAATAATTTTCTAGGCCCTCAAATGGCGTCTGCGGTAGATGCGACTTCTGTAAAAGTTCGTGCTCCACGTGAAATCAGCCAACGTGTGGCTTTCTTGTCTGCCATCGAAAACATCGAATTTGACCCTGCAGAGGGCTCTGCAAAAATCATTGTTAACTCTCGTACCGGTACTATTGTTGTTGGTAAGCATGTGCGCTTAAAAGC
>NZ_JBFRVX010000542.1:0-4871 GCF_041475345.1 Vibrio sp. 10N.222.48.A3
CTAGGGGGTGATCTGAAAAATTTCGATTATTTTTGCTATGAGCTTCTTTTATACCAATCAAAAAACACAAATCTATAGACACAAAAAAACCTGCTACATGAGCAGGCTTTTCTACTTTTATCATTAAATTGAAGTATCAATAATTTAAAGATCAACAACTTAACGTGTCAATAACCTATTTATCTAATCAGTTGATTACTTAGTTAGGTCATCAAAGAAGTTTTTCACGCCGCTGAAGAAACCTTCAGATTTTGGCTTGTGCTTGCTTGCAGCTTCACCACAACATGTTTCTTCAAATTCACGCAGTAGTTCTTTTTGACGAGAGCTTAGCTTAACCGGTGTTTCAACCACTAGCTTAACGATTAGGTCACCCACACCGCCGCCACGAACGCCTTTCACACCTTTGCCACGCATACGGAACATACGGCCCGTTTGTGTCTCTTCAGGTACTTTAAGGTTTACACGGCCATCTAATGTAGGAACTTCAACTTCACCGCCTAGCGCTGCCATTGTGAAGCTAACTGGCACTTCACAGTAAAGGTTGTTGCCGTCACGCTCAAAGATGTTGTGCTCTTTTACGTGTACTTGTACGTACAAGTCGCCAGCTGGAGCGCCGTGCTCTCCTGCTTCGCCTTCGCCAGATAGACGAATGCGATCACCAGTATCAACACCTGCTGGGATCTTAACGTTAAGCGTTTTCGTCTTCTGTTTGCGACCTTGACCATGACATGAGTTACATGGGTCTTTGATGATCTTGCCTTTACCGTTACAAGTAGGACAAGTCTGTTGAACCGCAAAGAAACCTTGGCGCATTTGTACCTGGCCGTGGCCATGACAAGTACCACACGTTTGTGCAGAAGAACCCGCTTTCGCGCCGCTACCATCACAAATGTCACATTCAACAAGTGTTGGTACTTCAATCTCTTTAGATACACCACGAACGGCTTCTTCTAGAGAAAGCTCCATGTTGTAACGCAAATCAGAACCACGTTGAGCACGCGCTTGACCGCCGCCACGACGACCGCCGCCGAAGATATCGCCAAATACGTCACCGAAGATATCGCCGAAGTCACCTTGGCCACCGCCGCCGTAACCGCCGCCGTAACCGCCGCCACCCATGCCACCTTGTTCAAAAGCTGCGTGGCCGTATTGGTCGTAAGCTGCTTTCTTTTGAGCATCGGTTAGGATCTCGTACGCTACTTTTACTTCTTTAAATTTGTCTGCTGCGCTGTCATCACCCTGGTTACGGTCTGGGTGGAATTTCATCGCTAAGCGTTTGTACGCTTTTTTAATATCGCGCTCTGATGCATCGCGGCTTACGCCTAATACTTCGTAAAAATCACGTTTTGACATGTTCTAGGTCACCAAAATAATTGCTACTGCCGAATGTTCACTTCAGCAGTCTGTGTATCAATCTAGATAAAAGTTCTGCCGGCTGAAACGCCGAATAAAGCTATTATCTAGATCGACAAGTCTAAATACAAATTTACGGGCGTGAGAGTTACCTCTGACGCCCGCAATAATAAGTCTTTGAGACAATGAATTTCTAAGCAAGTAGCTTGAGTTCTAGGAGGAAGCGCGGAGCCTACGCTAGTAGGTGAGCACTTCCGACAACGAAATCAGGCTACTCTGCGACGAAATTATTTTTTGTCTTCTTTTACTTCTTCGAACTCAGCGTCTACCACATCGTCGTCTTGCTTAGGTTGTTCACCAGCGTCAGCACCAGCTTGTTCAGCTTGAGCTTTCTGTTGAGCAATTTCCATTAGCTTTTGAGCTGCTTGCATAAGTTCTTGAACTTTAGCGTCGATAGCTTCTTTGTCGTCACCAGACTTAACTGATTCTAGAGCTTCGATAGCTGCTTCGATTTTAGCTTTCTCGTCTGCAGGTAGAGCTTCACCAGCTTCTTCTACTTGCTTCTTAGTGCCGTGAATCATTTGGTCAGCTTGGTTACGTGCAGTTACTAGCTCTTCGAACTTCTTGTCAGCTTCTTTGTTAGCTTCTGCTTCTTGAACCATTGCTTCGATCTCTTCCTCAGACAAACCGCCTGATGCTTGGATAGTGATCTTCTGCTCTTTACCTGTCGCTTTATCTTTAGCAGATACGTTCAGGATACCATCAGCATCTAGGTCGAATGTTACTTCAACTTGTGGCATGCCACGTGGTGCTGGTTGGATACCTTCTAGGTTGAACTGACCAAGAGACTTGTTGTAAGTAGCTTGCTTACGCTCACCTTGAAGAACGTGGATAGTTACTGCGCTTTGGTTGTCTTCAGCTGTAGAGAACACTTGATCCGCTTTAGTAGGGATAGTTGTGTTTTTCTCGATAAGCTTAGTCATTACGCCGCCCATCGTTTCGATACCGAAAGATAGAGGAGTAACGTCTAGAAGAAGAACGTCTTTAACTTCACCAGCTAGTACACCACCTTGAACAGCAGCACCCATTGCAACAGCTTCGTCAGGGTTCACGTCTTTACGTGGCTCTTTACCGAAGAATTCAGTTACTTTAGCTTGAACCATAGGCATACGAGTCTGACCACCTACTAGGATAACGTCAGTGATTTCGCCTACAGATAGGTCAGCATCTGCTAGAGCAACTTTTAGTGGCTCAAGAGAACGTTGAACTAGGTCTTCAACTAGAGACTCAAGCTTCGCGCGAGTCACTTTGATGTTCATGTGCTTAGGACCAGTCGCATCTGCAGTAACGTAAGGTAGGTTTACGTCAGTTTGAGTAGTAGAAGAAAGCTCGATTTTCGCTTTTTCTGCTGCTTCTTTAACACGCTGCATTGCTAGTGGATCAGCTTTAAGGTCGATACCTTGCTCTTTCTTGAACTCATCTACTAGGTAGTTGATCATGCGGTTATCGAAATCTTCACCACCAAGGTGAGTATCACCGTTAGTTGAAAGAACTTCGAAAGTCTTCTCGCCTTCTACTTCATCGATTTCGATGATAGAGATATCGAATGTACCACCACCAAGGTCGTATACAGCGATAGTGCGATCACCACCTTGCTTGTCTAGACCGTAAGCCAGAGCAGCAGCAGTAGGTTCGTTGATGATACGTTTAACATCTAGACCAGCGATACGGCCAGCATCTTTCGTTGCTTGACGTTGAGCATCGTTGAAGTAAGCAGGAACAGTTACTACTGCGCCAGTTACTTCTTCGCCTAGGAAGTCTTCAGCTGTTTTCTTCATTTTCTTAAGAACTTCAGCAGATACTTGAGGAGCAGCCATTTTTTGGCCTTGCGCTTCAACCCAGGCATCACCGTTGTCAGCCTTAACAATGTTGAAAGGCATGATTTCGATATCGCGTTGAACTTCTTCATCTTCAAAACGACGACCGATTAGACGCTTGATAGCGAATAGGGTGTTTTGAGGGTTAGTAACCGCTTGACGCTTCGCAGGTTGACCAACTAGCGTCTCACCTTCAGTGTATGCGATTACCGAGGCTGTTGTGCGTTCGCCTTCAGTATTTTCTAGTACGCGAGGTTTGTCGCCGTCAAGTACGGCAACACATGAATTTGTTGTCCCTAAGTCAATACCGATAATTTTACTCATAATAAGACCTCTCTTATTAAAATTATTTTTTCTAATGCAAAATATGTAATTCTATTCTTCTATATGAGTACAAGCGTTTAAGTCTTGCACTCTAGTGGTGATAAACAGCAATATTTTTAGACAAGGTTAGTAAAATCGAATACTAAAATCACCTTATCCGATCCTGTTTCCCCAGTCATTATTTGTGGATTGAGATCTGACGGGGTTGCATTGCTTCTGGGACTTCACGGACGAGGTCTACGTGCAGTAAACCATTTCCCATACTCGCTGCTTTAACGGTTACGTAGTCAGCCATCTGGAATTTACGTTCAAAGTTACGCTCTGCGATCCCTTGATAAAGGTAATTAGGTTTAGTTTCTACAGGCTGAACTTCACCGGAAACGATTAACATATTTTCGTTCTGGGTAAGAGTTAGTGCATCTTCAGAAAAACCAGCTACAGCCATCGTAATACGATAGTTGTTTTCGTCTTTCTGCTCGATGTTGTATGGAGGGTAGCCATTACAAGATGGCTTATTCGTGCTACTCTCCGCTAGGTTAAATAGACGTTCAAAACCAATGGCATGACGGTATAGCGGAGAAAAATCTACATTACGCATAATACTATCCTCATAAATAAGCAATAGTTCTTAGTGTTTAGTACACCAAGACCGGAGACAGACTCTATTGCACCACGTAGGCGCCGTAAGACATATGTTCCAGGTGTTAACAGGTTTAAGGAACTCGCTAATGTCGCATACTACAACGTCAACGTTCCTTGATTACAATTGCCCTAGCTTCCCTAAGAAGGCGAAGTGGGCAACTTAAGAACTTCATCTGTCAGTTCGTTTTTTTAAAATATTATCCCAAGAGAAACCTGTCAATATTAACATTAGTTTTTTTTGGTCATTTATAAATTGTTAATTTAGCAAAAGCGCTAGCTCGATTCTGTCAGATTCGATCTAACAGGTTCTTCGCTGGCTCATTCCTACACACAACCCAAATCGCGGGCCTGGATCTGTCAGCATATAATGTATTTTAATGTGACACCCTAAGCGCCAAAACGCACATCAAAACAAAACCCTGAGCACTTAAACGTCCCCTCCCCCTTTGTCACAAATCGCAATGCTGGAAATACTGACCCGTAGTTGGTGTACAGAATGATGTGATCCGCTCGCTCGTGAAGAAACCATTCACCAAAGCCAGCGCCATTTAATTCGATGAAAAAGTCACGGATTTCATGGAAAGCAAAACGACGCGACCCCAATAGCGGAAACTGCTGCTTGATAGCTTCAACGAACCCTTGGTCTTTTAACGCTGCGATATCAGCCTGCTGCTC
>NZ_JBFRVX010000543.1:0-6624 GCF_041475345.1 Vibrio sp. 10N.222.48.A3
CTATTAAGCTATTAAGCTATTAAGCTATTAAGCTATTAAGCTATTAAGCTATTAAGCTATTAAGCTATTAAGCTATTAAGCATATGCTAACTATATTCATATAGAACAATCAAGATAAATCCGGTTTTCGCTAGCGGATACATTAGCATAATTTCGTTTTAAGCAATTGATAAATAAATAACCCAACTAACGTACATCGCACCGTTAAATCGACATGTAGTAACCTTTGTATTTCGTGACCAACAAAAATTAACTTAGCGGGCTAACACGACAACACACCCCCCAATTAAATAAAATAGCCGAACTTTATTCGCTCGGCTTTCTCTGGAAGGTTTATTAAAGTGATTATAAAATCTCGTCGGCAACCTCTTTTGCGTTCCGACATTTAATCAACTTGCGTGTAAACACCTTACGCTCAAACGTTTTACTCAGTTTCTCTGCTACACCTTTTAGGTGAGATGGCTTTAAACCCAACGACAGAAACGCACTCTCCTCGCTAAAACCTTCTAAATGTTTTCCCGTCACTTGCTCATAAGCTTCGATAATCGACCCAAATTCTGATGTCGTTAACGTCGTTTTAGCGTTGTTCTGTTTCTCATTGTTCTGAGTAACAGAAGCTGAAGCGAGTTGTGGAGAGCTCACCGTCTGAGTCATTGAACGAACCAACTCTTCTCGCGCTTGAATCCGGTCAAACTTTCCATTTCGAGAGAGAGGCAGTTTATCCAATTCAAGTAACTGAGAAGGTACATGGGAGTTTGGTAAGCATTGCTGTGCAAAGTCACGAATAGCAGCAGCATTAGCGACTTGGCCATCCGCCACTTTATAGATCGCACCTAACGCTACGTCTCCATTACGTTCGGTATAGTCGACAATCAAAACTTGCTCAATCAGTGGGCAGCGATTTAACTCTTTCTCAATATCGGGTAACGACACACGGACGCCCCTAACCTTCACATAGCCATTAACCCGACCAGCAAAAATAATGGTGCCATCTTCACGATAATAGCCTAGATCACCGGTTCTAAACGCTCTGACCTCACTACCTAGATCATCAATTATCGTCACAAAATCAGTTTGTGTAAGCTCTCCATCAGATAAATACCCTGACGCAAGGTTTACTCCTACTGTCATGATCCGACCTGCTACTCCTTGTGGAACATGTTTACCCAATCCATCCATAATAAAGTACTGATTTGCAGGGAAAGGCCTGCCATAAGGAATAACCGATTTGTCTTCGTCGGTGACAAAGTGCCAGATACTCCATATCGTGGTTTCGGTAGGACCACCAATTGAGACAAGGCGAATATCTTGCTCCAGCGCTCTAAGTTCATCAATCGTTTTAGGTTTAACGTAATCCCCCCCTTGGCAAACTAAGCGTAGAGATTTGAGTTTTTCACCCTGCATACAAGACAACAACATTTCCATCAATGCCGGAACTGACTGCCAAATAGTAATACGGTGCTTCTCAACCAATTGATTCCAACGAATCGCGTCTTTTTCTTCACCAGCCTCTGGTAATACAATGGTTGCCCCGCAAGTAAACGAAGCATAAATATCAAACACAGAGAGATCATGATGGAACGGCGTTACGCACATCAACACATCTTCAGACGTTATTTGCCAAGCTTTACACGTTTCCCCGATGACATTGGAAGTTGCTCTGCTGTTCACTACAACGCATTTAGGTTTACCTGTTGTTCCCGATGTATACAGATAATAAGCACCATGCTCACTTTGACTAAGCACCTCTAAGTCCGTATTGGAGAGTGATGGATAAGCCTGCTCAACAGGTTGCAATAGTGCTTGATAGAGCACTGAGTTTTTACGCTGTGACGTTTGGTTAGTTACCACTAAATTGGCATTGCAATTACTCAGTAGGTAATCCAAACGCTCTTCTGGTGATGAAGCATCGATAGGCACCCATATAATCCCTGATAATGAACAGGCAATCGTCATCACTAAATGCTCAGGGCTCTTTGGCAAACAGATGGCCAACACATCACCTTGCTTCAAGCCAAGGTGAGCAATATGCTGCATCACCTTATGGACGTCCTCCCCAAATGCCTTGTAGCTGATATGCCGTTCACCACAAATGACCGCGATATCATCACTCGCATTTTCCGCAAGATTACGCGCTATCTTGGATAAGAACTTGGAGCATTCAAACTCTTTTACATCACAGTTCAATTTATAGTGTTCAAGGTTGAGTACCTTATGTGAAGGGATGTCAAAATCATGGGTCTCACATACGGTCTCAATGTGACGCTCTATCGATTCAAGTATGGAGACAACCACTCGTTTATCTAGTGCGTCAACCGCATAGTCAAAACTCAATACTAGATTTCGCCTTTCATCAAAATTAAGGCGGATATCTAACGCGACTTGAGGGGTTTGGGTTATACCATCAAAGAAGACGAGTTCATCGTCATCGGATAATGCATCCCAAGTTAGACCATTCGTCACTACAACAGGTAAAGCCAATGAACTGGTTCGCGAAGTCATTAACTGACGATTGATATCAACACCAGAAAAGTCGAGATGATCAAGCGCCTCAAACATATCATTTTGCATACCCTGTGCTCGCTCTAGCAAGCTGCCTTTATTCTTTCGGTACTCCAAAATCACGAACGTCGAACCATTACCAAGAGGTTGATCGCTTTGTGGGATCGCTACCGGAAAACCAACTCTCATCTCTTGTTCTGTCGTCCAATACGACATCCCTTCAAGAACAAGAGCAGAAAGTGCTGAGTTCAAAAACAAGCTGTTGGCTGCACTCGCCATCGTTAACTGAGTTAATGCAGTTTTGTCTATAACAATGCTTTCTCGCTGGTAACGCGAAGCCTTTATATGATCCAATCGCTGTTTCCATGGAAGTGAAGGTGGCGCGCACTCTGGGTCAAGCTTACTTTGCCAGAACGACATATCTGCCTCCCTTTTGGCAGTGTCATGTTCACTATCAAAGTGATTGGTCTCAGCGCTGTTAGCACAGAGCTCATGCAAATGCCCGCTATTCTTTTTCAATAATTCAGAAAGAATCAGGGAGTGTGTTCTACCATCAACAATTAATGCATCAAAACTGGTAAAGACAATGGTCTGATAACCGATGTCAGAGTCAGGCAATTGAATAACAGAAACACGCCATGGCGACTTCGACAGGTCGTGCATCGTGTGATTACTCACTTGACGAATTTTACCAACTCTCTCTAGCGCTTGCTCAATCGACAAGTGTCGAAAGTCATGGGAGTCAAAATTCAAAGTCACCTTAGACGACACCTGCTGAACAAGCTTGTTCTCATCGATGTGCATCCGTAACGCATCGTACTTTTTTACCAATGATTCGAGGCGAGACTCAACTAAGCTCGATTCTATTTTCCCTCGGTATTCCCGGAATTCATGCATCGCAGTGCCACCCATAGGGATATGAGTAGAGCGACCGAGTAGGTAAGATTTTTGTAGCTCTGTTAAAGGCTTTGGACAAGAGGTAACTAAGGGTAACGAAGGACATGCATAACCTAACTGAGCGAGCGTACTTTCCAAAGAGTTATGTATGCTATTAGGTTCATCAGCTAAAGATTGAACAATCGCAATAAACTTGTTAAACAAGGTATCGACAAAGCCTTTAGGGAACACGTCCATTCGCACATCCCAATTGACAAAAATACCTTCGTACGCAGGCGCGATTTGTGCATCTAATGTAACCTGAGCACCTTGAGAGATTACCCAGTTCATTTTTCCGAAGACTTTTGTGACTGCCTCAGAGAATAAATCATCACCTTCAACATCCATTCCCGATGTAAATACGATAGGCGATGCTTGCACGGTCCCATAGTAACGCGATAAATCTCGCATCACCGTTACACCAGAATAGCTTTCATGGTTGAGTAATTGGTTCAGTTGATTGGCAGTACGACGACAATGATTAAGCGTTGATTCTTGAGCTTTCAAGCTAGCGCTGTAGATCAGCAAGTTCGAGAAATCACCTATCGTTGTCTCTGCATCGTTCGTATAGAAACCGCGGTGAAAAGTCGGCACATTCAATCGAAAATCAGGGCTGTTACAAGAGCTACCGACAGCTTGAGAGAAAAGCGTTAGAAAAAGTTGGGTTAAGGTTAAGTGGTGTTTCTTGGCTAACTCTTCGATCGAAGACCGTTGCTCTTGAGTCAACTGATGTGTGAACCGCTGACTGTGCCCATGCTGACGATCAATATCCCCATTAACATACGGAAACTCAGGTGCTCCAGCGATGTCTGGTAATCGTTGTTGCCACCATGTCTTATCAGACTGTCGTTTAGCTACGAGGTAATTGTCCGCCGCTTGTTTATCTAAATATTCAAAGAACGAATTCTTCTCTTGTGTCTCGTTGCCTTGATGTTCATCGCTATAGAGCTTAGCCAACTCTTCGACTAAGATTCGGAAGCTCTGTGCATCCACAGCAATCATGTCTACGTCTATATGCAAACGGCACTGCACTTTAGAATGACGTGTGATACCGATCTGCGCGGCCTGCCCATTGTCTAAATCCAGTTTCTGGTCAGTAATAGCAGTGCGCTTCTCTATTAAAAAGTCACGGGTAGCCGATGGTGAAAGGTGTTCAATATCATCAATGATAAGTTGATGAACAGAAGATAAAGGAGCGATGGTTTGTTGACCACCAGAAGTAACTTTCATCCGTAACATAGGATGATTGATGTACAACTTCCTCACCGCACTTGCCAATTTTTCTGAGTCGATATTTTCACCATCAAATTCAGCATAAATATGAGCCGCTACGCCTCCCATCGATTGGCCTGTTTGCCTACCGACATAATAAGCAGCCTGTACAGTCGTCAATTCTCTCATCTTCATTTCCACACTCATTCATCCATTTAATGTGCCACGAGGCTTATTAAACTAATGTAATACACCAGCTTAAGAATAAACTCAAACAAAAATGATAAGCGTTATCATTTTTGTTTAGTGCTAACTAATATGAGTTGATGTACTGATTGTATTGGGCATGATCTCACTACATCACCCAACAATAAGCTTGACAACACCTAGCTCCTATTTCAATAATCCTCAAAATTAAATGATAATAATTATCATTTATTGGAATTGAATGTTTTCCAAGTCATACCTGGACCGCGCATTTGATGAAGCCATAACATCAAGGAACACTTGTTTTAGGAGGAAGGATGCAAGAGTTAGAGAAGCAACTTAATTCAACCACGATAGAGCCACTGCCGAGTGTGATTGATGTAACGAGTGAAATCACTCTAGACGAAAAAAGTGAACGATTTATCCGTGATAAAAGATTCGAAATCACAGAAATTTTAAATGGGAAAGATAACCGTCTGCTCGTTATCATTGGACCTTGCTCCATCCACGACCCAGAGGCTGCTTTAGAGTATGCTCGTAAGTTGGCCGAACTACAGAACAAATATCGTGACCAGCTCTTGATCGTCATGCGAACCTATTTTGAAAAACCACGAACCCGCGTCGGTTGGAAAGGGCTCATTGTCGATCCCGATTTAGACAATAGCCATAAGATGAGTAAGGGGCTGTTTGTCGCAAGAAAATTCTTAAAAGATGTTGTTGATCTAGAGCTTGCAACGGCAACCGAGTTTTTAGACACCACCGTGTACCCATATGTATCTGATTTAATTTGTTGGGGCGCTATTGGAGCAAGAACCACTGAGTCTCAAACACACAGACAAATGGCTTCAGGCATCCCGTGCCCTATTGGGTTTAAGAATGGAACGGATGGCAATGTAACGATCGCGATTGACGCAATTCACGCCGCGAAATCTCCTCACCTAGTTTATGTCTCTGGTTTTGGTAATACACCCATGTCTGCAATGACACATGGCAACCCTAACGGACATATCATTTTACGTGGCGGAAAACAGCCAAACTATACTAACGTACACGTCTGTGATGTAACAAAACAATTAGAATTAAACGGCCTTAACCCCCGAATCATCATTGATTGTAGTCATGGGAACAGTCTGAAAATTGCCAAAAATCAACTCAATGTAGCCAGAAACATTGCAGAGCAAATCATTTCAGGAGAGCAGTACATCGCCGGCGTTATGTCTGAAAGCTTCTTAGTCGGAGGGGCGCAAAATATAGATGCGACGCCACTAACCAGAGGTCAATCCATCACTGATGAATGTCTAAACTGGGAAGATACCGTTGCAATTCTCGATGTCTTTGCAAATGCAATGGTAGAGGCAACTCACAAGAAATTATCGACGGTCGCTTAACCTAAAATTTTATATGGCGCATGCGCGCCATATAACTCTATGATGTCTAGTTATCGAGCGTTGCACCACCATCAATCCGCAAGTCATGCATAGTGATATGATTAGCTGCATTAGACATCAGAAACAATATCGATTGAGCAATATCTTTGGGTTCAGCAATCTTGTTGAGCGGAATACCTAGACGAAACTGCGTTGCATCTCCGGCAATGACCTGCTCCTCACCATAACTCTCATTCCAAAGTTGCAATTGCATTTCTGTACGTGTAGACCCTGGGCTCACAATATTGCAACGAATCCCCAAAGGCGCGAGTTCAATACCAATGGATTTTACAAACATGTGTAACGCCGACTTAGATGCTGCATAAGCCCCCATATTTGC
>NZ_JBFRVX010000544.1:0-3377 GCF_041475345.1 Vibrio sp. 10N.222.48.A3
TAAAACGCTTTTAGCTGAACCCTTCGGGCAGCGTTTGCTGGTCATTTCTACTACGTTATCGGCTTCTCATGTAGGCTAGCTACACATCAAAGCCTCTGCCTTGTATAAATACCCAGCAACTCGCTGCAAAAATCAGCTCGAAAGATCAACACGCCCTAGCTTTTTATTTTATTTTCCAGTGCTTAAACGGTGTCACAACGGCAGTGTAATTGCTGTGACACCGATTGAACTTCAGTCTAAGTAGACCAAAGCATTAGTCCGAATCCGAACCTAAGTCGTTGAGGTTTAATCTAGCCCCACCAGAGAATCACGAGTTAAGTCTTTGATTGTCTTAGCGCCAGTTAGAGTCATCGCAACGCGCATCTCTTTGTCGTAAAGGTCGAGTAGGTTCTCAACACCTGCTTGTCCTTGCGCTGCTAACGCGTAGACGAAAGAGCGACCAAGCAAGGTACAGTCTGCGCCCATCGCCATCATGCGAACTACATCTAAGCCAGTACGAATACCAGAGTCGACCAGAATCTTAGTGTCGCCTTTTACTGCGTCTGCAATTGCAGGCAGTGCTTTAGCACTTGATAGAACGCCATCAAGCTGACGACCGCCGTGGTTTGAAACTACGATACCGTCTGCACCAAATCTTACGGCGTCTTTTGCATCTTCTTCATCAAGAATGCCTTTGATGACCATCGGGCCGTCCCAGAAATCACGGATCCACTCTAGGTCTTTCCATGAAATGGACGGGTCGAAGTTGTCACCCAACCAACCGATGTAGTCTTCCAGTTTGGTTGGAGAACCTCGGTAAGTAGAGATATTGCCAAGATCGTGTGGTTTACCCAACAGACCAACATCAACCGCCCAACTAGGATGACGCATCGATTGGAATACACGACGAATTGCTGCATTTGGGCCGCTCATTCCTGAGTGCATGTCACGGTAGCGAGCGCCAGGTACAGGCATATCCACCGTGAAGACCAGTGTTGTCACGCCTGCCGCTTTGGCACGTTCCAATACGTTCTTCATGAAGCCGCGATCTTTTAGCACGTAAAGTTGGAACCACATTGGGCGCTCAATCTTAGGTGCGACTTCTTCAATCGGGCATACAGATACGGTCGACATCGTAAAAGGGATGCCTTTATTGTCTGCGGCTTTTGCAGCTTGTACTTCGCCACGTCGTGCGTACATGCCTGTTAGACCAACGGGTGCTAAGGCAATCGGCATCGCGAGCTTTTCACCAAACAACTCGGTTTCTAAATTTAGGTCCGACATGTCATTGAGGACACGCTGTTTGAGCGCGATCTCTGCAAGATCGGCCGTGTTGCGGCGTAGGGTATGTTCACCGTAAGAACCGCCGTCAATATAGTGGAAAAGAAACGGTGGTAATTTCGCTTTTGCTGCGGCGCGGTAATCAGTCGATGCGGATATGATCATAATTTCAGTCCTAAATTCTTGGGATGTTGCCCTTCTATGAGAGCTTGGCTTGGGCTGCTTTAATTCTTGAAAGTCAGTGTTCGTTTGTTCTCTAACGGTGAAACAGAGAAGCAATAAAATGGCGTTAATACCCGAGGGTGTTGATGTGTTTTAGTATCCATTCCGAAACTCATCAACTGTCTTATTAGACGGTG
This sequence comes from Vibrio sp. 10N.222.48.A3, assembly GCF_041475345.1. Classification (NCBI taxonomy): domain Bacteria; kingdom Pseudomonadati; phylum Pseudomonadota; class Gammaproteobacteria; order Vibrionales; family Vibrionaceae; genus Vibrio; species Vibrio sp. 10N.222.48.A3. Next base: position 1,620 of record NZ_JBFRVX010000544.1, read on the forward strand.
TTGCAGTCGGGGAATTGAGTATTAACGCCAAGTGCTTTTGTAACGACTTATGGTTTACATAAGTGCGTCTGTCATTTTGAAGCCGTAGATAACCACTAGGCCGATGATTCCTGTCATCACCAAGTAGTAGAACGTTGGGATGATAGTCTTACGTAGTGTTGCGCCTTCGCGTCCTAGCAAGCCTACGGTCGCCGATGCGGCTACCACGTTGTGAATTGCAATCATGTTACCTGCTGCAGCACCAACGGCTTGCAGAGCAACAACCACAGCACTAGAGATCGACAGAGTTTGTGCTACTTCGAATTGGAACTGGCTGAACATCATGTTTGAAACGGTGTTCGAACCTGCAATGAAGGCACCTAACGCACCAACCGTGGCACTTAACGCTGGGAATGCGCCGCCGACTAGGTCAGCTGCAAAGTTGGCAGTGGTTACTGGCATACTTGCTAAATCAGCACCGTTCACGCCAGAGTTAATGAAGATACGAACCATTGGGATGGTGAACACCAACACAAAGCCTGCACCAATCAGAGTCTTGCTCGACTCACCAAAAGCTTTAGCCAGTGGTGTTGCGCTGCGTGATTGCATTAGAACAGCAACCAGTGCGACGAAGACCAAGATACCGCCAGGTAGATACAGAGGTTGAATCGCTGTGCTTACGCCGGTCTCGCCAAGGATGTTGCTGAAAGAAAGGCTAACGCTCTTAAGCAGGCCTTTGAACTCAGGGCTCACACGGCTAGCAACTAGAGTGACAGCGAGCAGCACGTAAGGTGCCCATGCCATCGCCATGCTCATTTTTTTATGGCTTTGGTTGTTGTCATCAAGGTCGATTTTCAAAGAACCTAGCCATTCTGCTGGCCACTTGTCCTCGCTTTCAAAGTCCCATTTTGATTTAGGTACTAGGAAGCCGCGTTTTGCTGCTGTTACAACAATCGCAAGGCCAACCAAACCACCAATCAGTGATGGGAACTCAGCACCGAGGAAAACACCCGTTAGTGCGTAAGGAATGGTGAAAGCAGCACCGGCGAACAGTGCGAACGGCAGGATATCAAGACCTTCAGTCCAGCTTTTGTTCTTACCGAAGAAGCGAGTCAGCATCATCGCCATCAATACAGGAATCATCACACCAACGCAGGCGTGGATGATTGCAACACTTGATGTGATCTGTTGTAGGTAAGCATCCCATGTTGAACCATTGGCAATCAGGCTTTCACCGATGTTGTGCGTATCCAAACCTTTGTTTACGCCAACAATGATAGGTGTACCAACTGCGCCGAACGATACCGGCGTAGATTGAATCATCATGCCCATCAGTACCGCAGCTAACGCTGGGAAGCCAATTGCCACCAACAATGGAGCGGCGATTGCGGCGGGTGTGCCGAAGCCTGATGCCCCTTCAATGAATGAACCAAAACACCAAGCAATGATGATCGCTTGTACACGACGGTCTGCTGATATGTCAGTAAATCCGTTGCGGATGGTGGTGATAGCTCCGGTGTGTTTCAAAGTGTTTAATAAGAAGATGGCGCCAAACACAATCCAGAGAACCGACACGGTAATGCCGAAGCCTTGGAATACTGAAGCCAGCACGCGAGTGCTAGACATATCCCATGCGAATAGGGCGATAGCAACGGTTAATGCAAATGCCACTGGCATCGCTTTTTTTGCAGGCCAGTTAAGGCCAACCAGCAGAATCGCTGCAACAACTATTGGCGAAAAGGCCAATAATGCTAGTAGAGTTTCACTCATGGGTACTTC